>JALYNK010000079.1 GCA_030773235.1 Actinomycetota bacterium
GCAGCTGCCCGACGCCGTCGACCTGGGCGGCCTCTACGCCCTGGCGCAGGACCTGCAGGAACAGGGGCTCGCGTGACCGTGCTCGACGTCGACGCCACCCTGCGCAGCGCTCGCGTGCTCGTCTGCTGCGGCTCCGGGGGCGTCGGCAAGACGACCACCGCCGCGGCGCTGGCGCTGCGCGCCGCCGAGCTCGGCCGCGACGCCGTCGTCCTCACCATCGACCCGGCCCGGCGGCTGGCGCAGTCGCTCGGCCTCAGCGAGCTCGACAACACCCCGCGCCGGGTCGAGGGCGTGGCCGGCAGCGGCAGCCTCGACGCGATGATGCTGGACATGAAGCGGACGTTCGACCAGCTGGTGGTCGAGCACGCCGACCCGGCCAAGGCCGAGGCGATCCTCGCCAACCCCTTCTACCAGGCGCTGTCGTCCTCGTTCGCCGGGACGCAGGAGTACATGGCCATGGAGAAGCTGTCGCAGCTGGTCGACACCGGCCGCTACGACCTCGTCGTGGTCGACACCCCGCCCACGCGCAGCGCGCTCGACTTCCTCGACGCTCCGCAGCGCCTCACGACGTTCCTCGACGGCCGCATGGTCCGCGTCCTGCTCGCGCCGGCCAAGGCGGGCGGCCGCGCGTACGTCAAGGTCATGAGCGCCGGGCTCGGCGTCTTCACCAGCGTTCTCACCCGCATCATCGGCACGGAGGTGCTGCGCGACCTCTCGCAGTTCGTCGCGGCGCTCGAGACGATGTTCGGCGGCTTCCGGGAGCGCGCGCAGCAGACGTACGAGCTGCTCAAGCGTCCGGGGACCGAGTTCGTCGTGGTCGCCGCGCCCGAGCGCGACGCGCTGCGCGAGGCGGCGTACTTCGTCGAGCGGCTGGCCACCGAGCGCATGCCGCTGGCGGGCCTCGTGCTCAACCGCGTGCACCGCTCCGCCGCGCCCCGGCTGTCCGCGGAGCGGAGCCTGGCCGCCGCGCAGACGCTGGAGGAGCGCGGCGAGGGCGAGCTCGCCGCGTCGGTGCTGCGGCTGCACGCCGACCGCGTGGCGCTCTGCGCCCGCGAGGCGCGGCTGCGCCAGCGGTTCTCCCGCGCTCACCCCGGCGTGCCGGTGGTCGAGGTCGCCGCGCAGGCGGGCGACGTCCACGACCTGAGCGGGTTGCGCGCCGTCGGCGAGGACCTCGCGAGCGACCGGGCGGCCGTCCCGGCCTAAGGCGAGCGGCCAGCCGGCCTCCACCGGGGCTCGGCGGGACCCGCCGTCGGCTCAGCTCGCGGGCGAGGCCGAGCGCTGGTGCGCGACCCGGGCCTGCGACAGCAGGGCGCTCCACGACGTCACGTCCGGGCGCCGGCGCAGCAGCGCCCGCCGCTCCCGCTCGGTCATGCCGCCCCACACCCCGAACTCCACCCGGTTGTCCAGCGCGTCGGCCAGGCACTCGCTGCGCACCGGGCAGCCGAGGCACACGGCCTTGGCGCGGTTCTGCGCCGCGCCGGTGACGAACAGGTCGTCCGGGTCGCTCCCGCGGCAGGCCGCCTGAGCGGTCCAGTCCTGCTGCCCCTCGAGGGGCAGGGCAGTCGGCATCGTCGGACTCCGCTTGATCGTGGGGACGAGGGTCGGGTCAAGGTGGCCGTGCACGGACGCCGACGGGAGCACGTCGGGACGCGTCATGGACGGTAGGGAGCGGCGGGCGCGCGCGGCAGATCCGTTCGGACGGTCCCGACTAGTCCTCCTGGACCATGTCTGCCGACGACCGTCCGGGCCCGGCCACCGAGCGCGACGGTGACCGTGCTCGTCGACGACCGGGCTCGTCGACGACCGGGCAGGAGGAGAGCGCGGACGTACCCTCATGAGGTGGCGGAGCGCACCTCACCCCCGGTCCGGCTCGGCCTGGCGCTGCTGGTCAGCGTGCTGGCCGGGCTGCTCGTCGCCGGCCTCGCCGTGCCGGTCGTCGGCGGCGCGGGGCTCGCCGCCAAGGCGGCCGCCGACGACTTCCTCGCCATGCCCGAGGCCCTGCAGACCCCGCGGCTGGCGACCCGCAGCCGGGTCCTCGCCGCCGACGGCAGCACGCTCGCCACCTTCTACCGGGTCAACCGCATCACGGTGCCGTGGCAGCAGATCCCCGAGGTCATGCGCCAGGCGCAGATCGCCATCGAGGACTCCCGCTTCTACGACCACCACGGCGTCGACTACAAGGGCACGCTGCGGGCGGCCGCGACCAACTTCCGGTCCGGACGGGTGGCGCAGGGCGGCTCCACCATCACCCAGCAGTACGTGAAGAACGCGCTCATCGAGGCGGCGCGCGGCGACAAGAGGAAGGAGAACGCCGCGCGGGTCGCCTCCGCCGAGCGCAAGCTGCGCGAGGCGCGGTACGCGCTGGCGCTCGAGCGCCGGCTGGACAAGGACGAGATCCTGCACCGCTACCTGCAGGTGACGTACTACGGCAACCGCGTCTACGGCGTCGCGACGGCCGCCGAGCACTACTTCGGCGTGCCCGTCCAGGAGCTGACCCTGGGGCAGGCCGCGGTGCTTGCCGGAGTGGTGCAGAACCCCGGCCGCTACAACCTGTCGAGCACGAAGAAGAAGGTCCGGGCCGACATCGTCGCCCGGCGCGACACCGTGCTGAAGCGGATGGCGGACGAGGGCTTCATCACCGAGCGCGCCCGGGCCCGCGCGGCGTCCGCTCCGCTGCGGCGCACCACCTCGCAGACGGTCGGGGCCAACTGCGCCGACCGGGGCGTCAAGGCGCCGTTCTTCTGCCGCTACCTGCAGCAGGAGCTGGAGCAGACCGACCGCGGCGCGGCGCTCGGGCGCACCCCGGAGGAGCGGTCGGAGCGCCTGTTCACCGGCGGGCTCACCATCCGGACGACGCTCGACCCGAAGGTCCAGCGGGCGGCGCAGCGCGCGGTCGACCGCAAGGTCCCGAACGGCGACCCGTCGGGTGTCGCGGCGGTGGCCGACGTTGTCGAACCCGGCACCGGCGCGGTCAAGGCGATGGCCGTGAACCGGCCGTTCGGCGCCGGCAAGGGCGAGACGCAGGTCAACCTCGCCACCGGCGGCAGCCTCGGCTTCCAGCCCGGCTCGACGTTCAAGGTGTTCTGGCTCGTCGAGGCGCTGCGGCAGGGCATGGAGCTCGACGAGAAGATCTTCTCGCCGAGCGAGTACGTGCCGACGAAGTTCAAGTACGAGGACAGGCCCGGCCAGGCGCGCCCGGTCAACAACGCCGAGGTCGACGAGAGCGGTTCGTTCGACCTGCGGACCGGCACGCACGCGTCGGTCAACACCTTCTACATGCAGGTCGCCGAGCGCGTCGGGCTCGACAAGCCGCTCGATCTCGCCGAGCAGCTCGGCCTGCGGCGCTTCGACGGCAAGCCGCTGGCCCGCATCCCGTCCAGCGTGCTCGGCAGCCAGGAGGTCAGCCCGCTCGCCATGGCGGCGGCCTACGCGACCTTCGCCGCGTCGGGCACCTACTGCGCGCCGTACGCCGTGGAGAAGATCACGGACTCGACCGGCCGGGAGGTCGACCTGCCGGAGCCGGACTGCGGCCGCGCCATCGACAAGAGGACCGCCGACACCGTCACCGCCGTGCTGAGCGGCGTGGTGGACGGCCGCAACCCGCTGCGCACCGGCCGTGGTGCCAAGATCGACCGGCCCGTCGCCGGCAAGACGGGGACCACGACCGGCAGCACGGCCGCGTGGTTCGTCGGCTACACCCCCCAGCTGTCCACCGCCGTCTGGGTCGGCAACCCGGCCAAGGCGTCCATGACCATGCGCCGCATCACGATCAACGGGAAGTACTACCGCCAGGTCTACGGCGGCACGCTGCCGGCGTCGATCTTCGCCTCGGCGATGCGCGACGCTCACCGCGGCCTGCCGGAGAAGCAGTTCGACACGCCGTCGGGTTACGACGAGCCGGACGGGTCGGACCTCAGGGCAGCGACCCGGGCCGAACCGGAGGATGAGGAGGATCTGAGCGACGCAGTGGCGGCGTTCTTCGGCGGCTCGCGCGTGCCGAGCGTGAGGGGCCGCTCGTACGCCTCTGCCGCCGCCGAGCTGCGGGCCGCCGGGTTCGCGCCGGTCCAGGGACGGACGGTGCGCAGCGGCCTGCCGTCCGGGGACGTGCCGTACACCTTCCCGCGGGCGGGCAGCAGCGCCGCGCCCGGGACGACGGTGTACGTCTACCGGTCGACGGGACGGTAGCCCGCTCAGCCGCTCAGCCGGTCAGGGCCGCCCGCACCGCGGCGGCCACCCGCCCGCCCTCCGCGCGCCCGCTGACCCGCGGCTGGACGATCTTCATGACCGCACCCATCGCCCTGGGTCCGCTCGCGCCGCTCTCCGCGACGGCCTCGCGGACCAGCGCCGCCAGCTCCTCGTCGCTCAGCTGCTGCGGGAGGTAGGCCTGCAACACCGCCCCCTCGGCGAGCTCGCGCTCCGCCCGCTCGAGCGCACCCCCGCTGCGGAACGCCTCCGCCGCCTCGCGGCGGCGCTTGGCCTCCCGCGCCACGACCCCGCGGACCTCCTCGTCCGACAGGGTGCGCACGGCGTCGCCGGCGACCTCCTCGTCCTTGACCGCCTTGAGCGCCATCCGCAGCGTGTCCCGGGTGAGCTCGTCGCGCGCCTTCATCGCCGCGGTGAGGTCGGTCTGCAGCTGCTCCTTGAGGGTCATCGCGCCATCCTGGTACGCCTGCCGGTGGACGACGACCGCGTTGCCGGACCGGCGGCGGCCAGCGGCGGGGGCGGGGCGGTCGGCTAGAGTGGCTGTTCCACGGGGTGTGGCGCAGCTTGGTAGCGCGCTGCGTTCGGGACGCAGAGGTCGCAGGTTCAAATCCTGTCACCCCGACCACCGGGCACGCGGAGGGGTCGCTGCACCGCAGCGGCCCTCCGCCGTCCGGCCGTAGCGTGGCGCGGTGACGTCCGCCGAGCCGACCGTTCCGCTGTGGGAGCGGCGCTTCCGCGCCGCATGGGTGTCCCTGCCGGAGTGGGCGCTGCCCGCGCCGGAGCGCTGCCTCTACGTCAGCAACGCGAGCGGGGCGTTCCAGCTGCACGCCTGGGACCGGTCGACCGGGACGCACCGGCAGGTGACCGACCGGCCGGCGGGGACGACCGACGGTCTGCTGGCGCCGGACGGCGACGCGGTCTGGTGGTTCGACGACACCGACGGCGACGAGTTCGGGGTCTGGCGCCGGCAGCCCTGGGCCGGCGGTGCGGACGAGCCGGCGCTGCCCGACGTGCCACCCGCCTGGTCCGCAGGCCTCGAGGTGGGCCGGCGGGTCACGGTGGTCGGCTGCTCGACCGACGACGGCTGCACGGCGTACGTGGTGCGTCCGAGCGGCACCGCGGTGCTGTACCGCTCCGCGGAGGACGCCGACGTCGCCGCGCTGTCGCGCGACGAACGGCTGGTGGCGCTCGAGCACAGCGAGCACGGCGACCGGCTGCACCCGGCGCTGCGCGTGCTGCGGCTGGCGGACGGCGGGCCCGAGAACGGGGCGGTCGAGGACGGGGCGGCGTACGACGGGGCGGTCGTGGCCGACCTGCACGACGGGCCCGGGCTCGGGCTGTCGGCGCTCGCCTTCTCGCCGGTCGCCGGCGATCCGCGCCTGCTCGCGGTGCACGAGCGCACGGGGCGGCCGCGGCCGTTCCTGTGGGACCCGGTGTCCGGCGACCAGCGCGACCTGCCGGTCGACGACCTGCCGGGCGACCTGTCCGCCGACTGGTACCCCGACGGCTCCGCGCTGCTGGTCTCCTCCGAGCACCGCGGCCGCTCGAGACTGTTCCGGCTCGACCTCGCCACCGGCGCGCTCACCCGGCTGCCCGTGCCGACGGGCACGGTGTCGTCGGCGACCGCGCGCCCCGACGGCACCGTCGAGTTCTCCTGGTCGTCGGCGGCGCAGCCGCCGGTCGTGCGGTCGACGACCGGTGCGGTGGTCCTGCGACCGCCGGGGCCTGCCGTCCCGCCGTCCGTCCCCGTCGAGGACGTCGACGTCCCCGGTCCGGGCGGGACGGTCCACGCCCTGCTCGCGCGGCCTGCCGGCACGGTGACCCCGCTGCCCACGGTGTTCCTCGTGCACGGCGGGCCCACGGCGCACGACACCGACGCGTTCGCCGCCGACCGGGCCGCGTGGGTCGACCTCGGCTGCGCGGTCGTCGAGGTCAACTACCGCGGCTCCACCGGCTACGGGGTCGCCTGGCGCGACGCGATCGTCGGCCGCCCGGGGCTCACCGAGCTCGAGGACCTCGCGGCCGTGCGCGCGCACCTCGTCGCGGGCGCGATCGCCGACCCCTCGCGGATCGCCGTCACCGGCGGCTCGTGGGGCGGCTACCTCGCCCTGCTCGGCCTCGGCGTGCAGCCCGACCTCTGGTCGGCAGGCATCGCCGCCGTGCCCGTGGCCGACTACCTCGCCGCGTACGAGGACGAGATGGAGGAGCTCAAGGCGTTCGACCGCGCCCTGTTCGGCGGCTCCCCGCAGGAGGTGCCGGAGGCCTACGAGCGCAGCTCGCCGCTCACGTACGTCGCGCGGGTGCGCGCGCCGGTGCTCGTCCTCGTCGGCGTGAACGACCCGCGGTGCCCCGTGCGCCAGGTCGACACCTGGCTGGCCGCGGCCCGCGCGCGGGGGGTGGACGTCGAGGTGTACCGGTTCGACGCCGGGCACGGCTCGCTCGTGGTCGACGAGCGGGTGCGGCAGATGAGGCGCGAGCTCGAGTTCGTCGCCCGGCGGCTCGGACTGCCCGCCCCGCCCTGACCCCGGCTGCGAGGACCGTCAGCCCGCGGAGGGCGACGGGCTGGTCGACCGCTGCACGGCAACGCCGGCGCCGTCCTCGTCGACCTGCGCGTCGACCT
>JALYNK010000080.1 GCA_030773235.1 Actinomycetota bacterium
AGGGTCGGGGCATGGCGCTGTACGCCGCGTACGGCAGCAACCTCGACCCGGACCAGATGCGGCAGCGCTGTCCTCACTCGCCGGCTCTGGGGACCGGCTGGATCGAGGGCTGGCGCCTGACGTTCGGCGGTGAGGAGCTCGGCTGGGAGGGCGCGCTCGCCACGCTCGTCGAGGCTCCCGGGGAGCACGTGTACGTCGGCCTGTACGACCTCACCCGCGACGACGCCCGCGCGCTCGACGAGTGGGAGGGCGCCGACCACGGCCTCTACCGCAAGATCAAGGTCCGGGTCCGGACGCTCGACGGCGACCACGTGGCCTGGGTGTACGTCCTCGACGGCTACGAGGGCGGCCTGCCGTCGGCGCGCTACCTCGGCGTGCTCGCCTCCGCGGCCGAGAAGGCCGGCGCCCCCGACGACTACGTCGCCGAGCTCCTGGCGCGCCCCTGCCGCTCCGTCGGGCTGTGAACGCCGGGCGGGGTCGCGGCGCCGGCGCGGACGGCTGCTGACGACTCGTCGTAGCGGGGCGTCCGGGCGGCAGGGCGCCGCTGCTGCAGCCGGAGCGAGCGCCCGTCAGCCCCGGCGTCGACGGGGGCGGCAGGACCCGGCTCGCAGGCCGGGCAGGCAGGACGGCACCCCGGGTTCAAGGTGCGGGCGCCGGACGCCGTCGAGGTGGTCGTTCCCGCCCTGGCCGAACCTCGGAACTCGCGGGCTCGCGCAGGCAGGTCCGCGGTCCGGTGGCTCACCCGTCGCGCTGCGCCACGGGGGCGTCGGCGGGGACCTCGAGCGGCTGGGCGCGTCGGCGGCGCCCCTCCTCGGCCACGACGACCGCGACGGCGAGCACGGTGACGGCGCCGCCGACGAGGGTGGTGACGGTGACCGCCTCCCCGGCGACCACGACGCCGAGCAGCACCGCGACGACGGGGTTGACGTACGCGTAGGTCGCGACCCAGCTCACTGGGGCGGTGCCGAGCAGCCACGAGTACGCGGTGAACGCGACCAGGCTCCCGAAGACGACGAGGTACGCCCACGCCACCACCGAGACGCCGGACACCCGGTCGACGTCGAGCGACTCGCCCCGCACCAGCCCGGCCACGGCGAGGCCGGCACCGCCGCCGACCATCTGCAGGACGGTGGTCTGCAGCGGGTCGGCCGGCAGGTCGAGGCGGCTGGCGAGGTACGACCCCACCGCCCACAGCACGCTGCTGAGGAGCACCAGGAGCACCGCCCAGGTGGCCACGCCCTGCGGGCGGGCGCCGGGCAGCAGCAGCACGGCCAGGCCGACGAGGCCCAGCGCGACACCGGCGACAGTGGTCGGCGACGGCCGGTCGCGCGCCAGCGCGCGCAGGACCACCACCCAGAGCGGCACCCCGGCGACGAGCAGGGCGGCGAGCCCGGACGGCAGGTGCGCCGACTCCGCGAGCGTCACGCCGCCGTTGCCGCCGAGGAGCAGGAGCAGCCCGATGCCGGCCGCGGCCGCCGCCTGCCGGGCGCTCGGCACCCGCACCGGCCGCCGCCGCACGAGCACGTACGCCGACAGCAGCGCCGCCGCGGTGAGGAACCGTGCGCTCGCCGACAGCAGCGGCGGCAGCGTCTCGACGAGGTAGCGGATGGCGAGGTACGTGGACCCCCACACCACGTAGACCAGGCCGAGCGCGGTCCACGTGCGCCAGACGGGGACGGGGCTCACGCAGCGTCGAGCGCGGCGAGCGCCGCCGCCGACAGCACGCGGACGCCGACGGCGATCGCGTCCTCGTCGACGTCGAAGCTGCCCTGGTGCAGGTCGTGGGGGCGCTCGCGCCCCGGCGGCCGCACCCCGAGCCGCGCCATCGCGCCCGGCACCCGCTCGAGGTACCACGCGAAGTCCTCGCCGCCGAGCGACTGCAGCGTCGGCACGACGGTCCCGGGACCCAGGGCGCGCACGGCGGCGGCGGACAGCAGCGCGGTCGCGCCCGGCTCGTTGACCACCGGCGGCACGCCCCGCTCGTACGTCACGTCGGCGACGGCGCCGTACGGCGCGACCAGCCCCTCGACGGTCCGGCGCACCAGCTGCGGCGTCGTCTGCCAGACCCCGCGATCGAGCAGCCGCAGCGTCCCGCGCAGCACCCCCTCGCGGGGGATCGCGTTCGGCGCGACGCCCGCCGACACGCTGCCCCACACCAGGCACAGCCCGGCGCGGGGGTCGACCAGGCGCGACAGCGCATCGGGCAGCCCCGTGGCGACCGTCGCGAGCGCGTACACCAGGTCGACGGTGTTGTGCGGACGTGAGGTGTGCCCGCCCGGCCCGGACAGCCGCACCTGCACCGCGTCCGAGGCCGCGGTGATCGGCCCGCTCTTGACGCCGACGCGGCCCACCTCGAGCGAGGGGTCGCAGTGCAGCGCGAACAGCGCCTCGAGACCGTCGATCCAGCCCTCGGCGAGCACGTCGAGCGCACCGCCGGGCATGAGCTCCTCGGCGGGCTGGAACACGAGTCGCACCCGCCCGCGCAGCTGCTGGGTGGCGAGGTACAGCCCGGCGCCGAGCACCACGGCCGTGTGCACGTCGTGCCCGCACGCGTGGCAGACCCCGGGCGTCCGGGAGCGGTAGGCCCGGTCCTTCTCGTCGTGCAGCGGCAGCGCGTCGAGATCGGCCCGCAGACCGACGACCGGCCCGTCGCCTGAGCCGACGTCGCACACCAGGCCCGTACCGCTCTTGAGCACCTGCGGCGCGAGCCCGGCCTCCTGCAGCCGCTCCACGAGCACCCTCGTGGTCCGGCGCTCCTCGCGACCGAGCTCCGGGTGCGCGTGCAGGTCGCGGCGCAGCGCCACGAGCTCGCGACCCGAGCGCCCCAGCCAGCGGTCGACCGGGGTCACGCCACCGCGCCGGGTGCTCCGGGACCGGGCACGACGGGCAGCACTGCAGGCCGTTCGTCGGTGAACTCCCGCAGCAGGCTGTCGACGACCGCGGTGAGGTCACCGCCGCTGGCCGCCGCCACCGCCCGCTGCCGCTGGTACGACGCGCCGCCGTCGACCACCTCCCCGACCCGCGCGAGCTCGGCGGCGCAGCCCAGCCGCTCCGCGGTGGGGCGCAGCTCGTCGACCAGCTCGCGGAGCGAGTCGCGCACCGGCACGACCTGCTCGTCCACGATGATCTGCGCACCGAGCCCGTGCCGGGCAGCGCGCCACTTGTTCTCGCGGACGACCCAGCTCTTCGGCACGGGCAGCGACTCCCCCGCGTCGAGCCGCCGGTCGAAGCTGTCGACGAGGCACTGCGAGACCGCCGCGACCATGCCGACCTCGGACAGGGTCGGCAGGCCGTCGCAGATGCGCAGCTCGACCGTCCCGTACGTCGGGTGCGGCCGGATGTCCCACCACACCTCCTTGATGGAGGCGATCGTGCCGGTGGAGATCAGCGTGCTCATGTAGCCCTCGAAGGCCGCCCAGTCGTCCAGCTGGTACGGCAGACCTGCCGTCGGCAGCGCCTCGAAGACCTTGCTGCGCGCCGAGGCGAGGCCGGTGTCGGACCCCGCCCAGTACGGCGACGACGCCGACAGCGACAGCAGGTGCGGGACGTACGCCGTGAGCGCGTTGACGATCGCCACCGCCTTGTCGGCGGAGCGCACGCCGACGTGGACGTGCACGCCGAAGATCTGCAGCCGGCGCGCGAGCCACTGCATGTCGTCGACGAGCTTGGCGTAGCGCGGGTTCGGGCTGATCTGCTGGGTCGACCACTCCGTGAACGGGTGCGTCCCTGAGCACATCAGGCCCAGCCCGCGCCGCCCGGCCGCCGGCGCCAGCTCCGCGACCGTGGCGGCGAGGTCCGCGGTGGCCTCGGCCACCGTGCCGCACACGCCGGTGACCAGCTCGACCGTCGACTCGAAGAGCTCGTGCTTGGCCTTGGGGTGCTCCGCGCCGGGCGACAGCTCCTCGAGGATCTCCGTCGCCGCGCCCCGCAGCTGGCGCGTCTCGCGGTCGACGAGCTCGAGCTCCCACTCGACGCCGAGGCTCGGCCCGGGCGACCCGGCGAAGGGGATGTGCACGGACGGGACCGTACCCACCGGGTCCGACGCGTCCGGGCCTGAGCACGCGGTCCCGGCCGGGCCGGGTCCTAGAAGAACTCCTGCGGGGTGTGGGTGCCCCACACCTCGCGCAGCGCGCCGCACACCTCGCCCACCGTCGCGAGCGACCGCAGCGCCTCCCGCATCGGGTAGAGGCAGTTCTCCTCGCCGCGGGCGGCGTCCTGCAGCGCCGAGAGGTGCCGCTGCACGGCCTCGCCGTCGCGCCGAGCCCGGAGCGCGGCGAGGCGCTCGCGCTGGTCGGCCTCGATCGACGGGTCGACGCGCAGCGGCTCGTACCGCTCCTCGCTCTCGCTGCGGAACCGGTTCAGCCCGACGACGATCCGCTCGCCGGAGTCGATGGTCTGCGCGATCCGGTACGCCGAGGTCTCGATCTCGCTCTTCTGGAAGCCCTTCTCGATCGCCTGCACCGCGCCGCCGTGGTCCTCGACCTGCTGCATGAGCGCGCGCGCGCCGGCCTCGACCTCGTCGGTGAGCGCCTCGACGACGTACGACCCGGCGAAGGGGTCCACCGTCGCCGTCACGTCGGTCTCGTACGCCAGGACCTGCTGGGTGCGCAGCGCGAGCGTCGCCGCCTTGACCGTCGGCAGCGCGATCGCCTCGTCGTAGCTGTTGGTGTGCAGCGACTGCGTGCCGCCGAGCACGGCGGCGAGGCCCTGGACGGCGACCCGGACGAGGTTGACCTCGGGCTGCTGCGCGGTGAGCTGCACACCGGCCGTCTGGGTGTGGAAGCGCAGCATCAACGACCTCGGGTCCTTGGCGCCGAACTCGTCGCGCATGACGGACGCCCAGATGCGCCGGGCCGCGCGGAACTTCGCGACCTCCTCGAGCAGGCTGGTGCGCGAGACGAAGAAGAACGCGAGCCGCGGGCCGAAGGCGTCGACGTCGAGGCCCACCTCCACGGCCGCTCGGACGTACTCGATGCCGTTCGCCAGCGTGAAGGCGATCTCCTGGACGGGCGTCGCGCCCGCCTCCGCCATGTGGTAGCCGGAGATGGAGATCGTGTTCCACTTCGGGATCTCGCTCTTGCAGTACGAGAAGATGTCGGTGATGAGTCGCAGCGAGTACGCCGGCGGATAGATGTAGGTGCCCCGAGCGATGTACTCCTTCAGCACGTCGTTCTGGATCGTGCCGGTCAACTGCCTGCCGGCGACGCCGTGCTCCTCGGCGACCAGCTGGTACATCAGCAGCAGCACCGCGGCCGGCGCGTTGATGGTCATCGACGTGGAGACCTGGTCCAGCGGGATGCCGTCGAACAGCAGCCGCATGTCCTCGATCGAGTCGATCGCGACGCCGACCTTGCCGACCTCGCCGTGCGCGATCGGGTCGTCGGAGTCGTAGCCCATCTGCGTGGGCAGGTCGAAGGCCACCGAGAGGCCGCCGGTGCCCTGTGCGACGAGGTGCCGGTAGCGCTCGTTGGACTCCTTGGCCGTGCCGAACCCGGCGTACTGCCGCATGGTCCAGGGCCGGCCCGTGTACATCGAGCGGTAGACGCCGCGGGTGTACGGGTACTCGCCCGGCTCGCCGAGCCGCTCCTCGAGCCCCGGTGCGACGTCCTGCGCGCCGTACAGCGGCGCGATCGGGAAACCGGACTCCGACAGCCTGGGCTCAGCCTCGCGGGTCATGTCCGCGATGCTAGAGCGGCCTTGCCCACGCGGCGGGGCGTGCCGGAGCGGCCGCCAGGGGTACGCCCGCCTGCGTGGCGGACGAGGAGCGGCTGGTCGGCGGGCGCTACCGCCTCCTGTTCCGCATCGGGTCCGGCGGCATGGGCACCGTCTGGCGGGCCGAGGACCTCGTGCTCGGCCGCGCGGTAGCCGTCAAGGAGGTCACGTTCCCGCCGGGCACCGGTCAGCACGAGGCCGAGGTGCTGCGCGAGCGCACGCGCCGGGAGGCGCGCAGCGCGGCCCGGCTGTCGAGCCCCCACGCGGTGACGGTCTACGACGTCGTCGAGGACGCCGGTCGGCCGTGGCTCGTCATGGAGCTCGTGGAGGCGCGGACGCTGGCGCAGGTCGTCGCCGCCGACGGCCGCTGCGCCCCGCCGAGGTCGCCCGGATCGGGCTCGCGGTGCTTAGCGCGCTGGACGCCGCGCACGCGCAGGGGATCATCCACCGCGACGTGAAGCCGTCCAACGTGCTGCTGCGCGACGACGGCCACGTCGTGCTCACGGACTTCGGCATCGCCACCTCGACCGCGGACGCGTCGCTCACCAGCACGGGTCTGCTGCTCGGGTCGCCGGCGTACATCGCGCCCGAACGGGCCCGGGGGGAGCCGCCGACGCCCGCCTCGGACCTGTGGTCGCTCGGCGCGACGCTCTTCACCGCGGTCGAGGGGCGGCCACCCTTCGACGGCGGCGACGTCTTCTCCACCGTCACCGCCGTCGTCTCGGCGCCGCACGCCCCCTTCGTCGCGGCCGGGCCGCTCGAGCCGGTGCTGGAGGGGCTGCTCGTCAAGGACCCGGCGCAGCGCCTGGCCTCGGCCGTGGTGCGACGAGGGCTCTCCCGAGTAGCGGCGCGCGGGGAGGTCGCGGCCGACCCGCTCGCCGAGCCGGCCACCGCTGCAGAGCAGCAGCGGGCGAGCGACACCGCCGTGCTGAGCCTCGGCCAGCTGCGCGAGGGGATCGGAAACGCGCCGGTCACTCGTGCAGCGGCGGCGGGAGGCGCCGCTGCGGCTGCGGCCGGGACAGGTGCAGCCCGGCCGGACCCGGCGACGCGTCCCGTCCCGGCCGCCGCGCGGCCAGGGCTCGAGCG
>JALYNK010000081.1 GCA_030773235.1 Actinomycetota bacterium
CGCTGCCGCTGCGCGACGCCGACGTCGGCGTGACGCGGGAGGTCCGCCGCCGCAACCGCCTGGCCCGGCTCGCCGCCCTGGTGTGGCTGGCCGTCGGGCTGGCCTGGCTGCGCGTGCTCACGGTCACGCCGGACGCGCCGCTGCTGCCGCTGCCCGCGGTCGATCCGTTCCTGCTCACCGTCGTCGTGTTCTTCGCCCTGCTGCTCGCGCTGGCCGTGGGGCAGCAGGTGGTCTCCGGGCGCTCGCCGCACGTCACGTACCGGCCCGAGCAGATCGACGTCGCGCTCGACGACGTCGTCGGCGTCGACGGCGTCAAGGACGACGTCGTGCGGTCGCTCAACCTCTTCCTCGCCCACCGCACGTTCAGCGGGGCCATGGGCGGAACCCCGCGCCGGGGTGTGCTCTTCGAGGGGCCGCCCGGCACCGGCAAGACGCACCTGGCCCGCGCGCTGGCCCGCGAGGCCGGTGTGCCGTTCCTGTTCGTGAGCGCCACGAGCTTCCAGAGCATGTGGTACGGCGCGACCGCGCGGCGGCTGCGTTCCTACTTCCGCGCGCTGCGCAAGGCGGCCCGCCGGGAGGGAGGCGCGATCGGGTTCGTCGAGGAGATCGACGCGCTCGCGACGGCGCGGGGCGGGATGGCGTCGGCCAGCACGCCGCTCGTCGCGGCGGGGTGCTCCGGCACCGCCGCCCTGCCACCGACGTACGCGCTCGCGGGGGTGCAGCGCACGGCGTTCGCGAGCAGCGAGGGCGCGGGCGGGGTGGTGAACGAGCTGCTGGTGCAGATGCAGTCGTTCGACGCTCCGACCGGCTGGCAGCGGGTGCACGGCTGGCTCGTCGACCGGGTGAACCTGCTGCTGCCGCCCGGACGCGCGCTGCGGCGGCCCCGTCTGGAGCCCGCGAACGTGCTGCTCATCGCCGCCACCAACCGCGCCGACAGCCTCGACCCGGCGCTGCTGCGCCCCGGCCGCTTCGACCGGCGGCTCACCTTCGAGATGCCCGCCAGGAGCGGCCGGCGGGCGCTCGTCGACCACTTCCTCGCCCGCAAGGCGCACACGCCGGAGCTGGACGAGGAGGAGCGCCGCGACGCGCTCGCCGCCACGACGTCCGGCTACAGCCCGGTGCGCATCGAGCACCTGCTCGACGAGGCGCTCGTCAACGCGGTGCGGGGCGGGCGGCGCGCCATGACGTGGGCGGACGTCGAGCAGGCCCGGCTCACCGAGGACGTCGGGACGGGCGCACCGGTCGAGTACACCGACCACGAGCGCCGGCTCATCGCCACTC
Source organism: Actinomycetota bacterium (assembly GCA_030773235.1). Classification (GTDB taxonomy): domain Bacteria; phylum Actinomycetota; class Actinomycetes; order Mycobacteriales; family SCTD01; genus JALYNK01. The sequence goes on from JALYNK010000081.1 coordinate 1,282, forward strand.
ACGAGGCGGGACACGCCACCGTGGCCTGGCTCGTGGCGCCGACCCGGCGCCTCGAGGTGCTCACGATCGTGAAACGGCGCGGCGCGCTCGGCCTGCTGGCGCACGGCGACCGCGACGAGGTCTTCACCCGGTCGCGGACGGAGCTGCAGGGCCTCCTGCAGATCGCGCTGGCCGGCCAGTGCGCGGAGGAGCTGTTCTTCGGCGACGTCTCCACCGGCCCCGGCGGCGACCTGGCGTACGCGACGGGCTGCGCGGCGGAGATGGTCGGCGCGCACGGCATGGACGGCACCCTGGTCTCGTACCTCGCGGTGCAGAGCGCGGCGCTCGCCGACACCAACCTCGCCGGGCGGGTGCTCGGCGACGAGCGCGGCCGTGCGCAGGTCGAGCGGCTGCTGCAGGAGCAGCGGGCGGCCGCCGCTGCGCTGCTGGCCCGCTCGCGGCACCTCGTCGAGGCGCTGCGCGACGCGCTGCTGGAGCGCGAGGAGCTGCTCGGCTCCGAGATCACCGACGTGCTCGAGGCGGCGGCCGCCCGCGACCGGGTCGTGGACCTGCGCGACCCGGCGCGGGACCCCGTGCGGGGCTGACCGCAGCCGGCCTCGAGTCCCTCCCGACCTGTCAGGAGGTGGTGCGCAGCGACCGGCAGCAGTCAGCGCGACCAGGACCGGGACACGGAGCCGTTGTCGGCGCAGGGGCGCCGCGCTTGACGCGGGGACGGGGAGGGGCGGGCGGCGCGCCGAGGCCGGCTCGTCGGCAGGTCCGGTGGCAGGTCCGACCGCGAGTGGCCGGAGTGCGGGAGGCAGCGGTGCCAGGCTCGGGGGCGTGTCCCCCGACCGCTCCGCGCGCGCGATCTCGTACGCGCTGCTGCTCGTGCTCACGCTGCTGTCCGCGGTCTGGGGCGCCTTCCTCGTGCCGCTCCGGGTCGGCGGCACACCGGTGCCGCTCGGGCTGCTCCTCGCCCTCGCTCCGGTGCCGCTGTGCCTCGCCGGCGGCCGGCTGCTGCAGCGTCGCGCAGGCGCCGCGGTCCCCGGAGGGCTCTGGGTCGCGACCGCGCTCGCGCTCGGTTCGCAGCGCCGGGAGGGCGACCTCGTCGTCACCGGAGGAGCGCTCGGCATCGCCTTCCTGACCGTCGGAGCGCTGGCCGCTGCCGCGGCGATCGGCGGGTGGCGGCCGGCGCGGGCGGCCCACGGGGACGACGCGCTCGCGACGGCTGACCCGGCTGGCTAGCGCTGCCGCTTCAGGAGTGGCCCCGCCGCACCTGCGCGCCGGACCTCGCAATCGTCATCGCGGGTGGTGGCCCGGTTACGCTCCTGCGCGTGAGAGCTGCGCGCGACCGGCTGGCCGGCACGGCTCTCGAGGCCCGACGGGTCGTGCGGACCGGCCGTGCCGGCTGACCCGCCCGCTGCTCCCGACACCGACCGTCCAGCGCCCGGCACCGCGCCGGTCGGACGCGGCGCGGAGGACGGCGACGCGCCGGTCCCGCTGCCCGCGCAGCGCCCCCTGACCGACTCCGGGGCCGACCACGACGTCCCGGCCACCGGGCCGGTGGCGAGGGTCGACGCGCCGGCCAGAGAGCCCGCCTCTGCCGCGCTGCCGGCCGGGCAGCGGACGCTGCTGCCGTCGCCGGCAGGCCGGCCGTCCCGGGGTCGGGTCGCGGCGCTCGCCGGGACCGTTCTCGTGCTGACAGCCGGGGTGACCGCCTTGGTGCTGCTGTCGCCCGACCTGCCGCGCAGTGCCCGCGTCGGGGGCGTCGAGGTGGGCGGGATGAGCCGGGCCGAGGCCGTCGACGCCGTGCGCAGCGCCGTGGCTCCCCGTGTGGAGGCACCGGTGCGCCTGGTGGCCGACGGCGTGCCGCTCACCCTGGACCCGCGGGCCGCGGGGCTCTCGGTCGACGTCGAGGGGAGCGTCGACGCCGCGGGGTCGGTGGGGCTCCTGGGCCGGCTGCGAGCGGGGCTCGGCGCCGAGCACGACGTGCCGCTCGCCGTCGCCGCTGAGACCGGGCGACTGCGTCCCGAGCTGACCCGCGCCGCGGAGCGGGTCGACCGGGAGCCTCGCGAGGGCTCGGTCCGGTACGAGGGCGTCGAGCCCGTGGCCGTCCAGCCGCGCGACGGTCGCAGGCTCCGGCTGGACGAGGCCACCCGCGCCGTGCGCGAGCAGTGGCCCGCGGCCGCCAGCGTCGAGCTGCCCGTCGAGCGCCTTGCGTCCCGGACCCGTGCCGAGGACGTGCAGGCCGTGGTGCGGGGGCCGGCCGCGCGGGCGGTGTCCGGTCCGGTGCGGCTGACCGCGGGCGACGACGCCGTCGAGGTGCCGCCGCGGGTGATCGCGCGCACGCTGCGGTTCGTCCCCGGGCCGGACGGTCGGCTCGTCCCGCGGCTCGACGACGACGCGCTGCTCGATCGGCTGGACGACGACCTCGACGGGCTGGAGACGACCCCGCGCAGCGCCCGGTTCGAGATCCGCAAGGGCAAGCCCGTCGTCGTCCCCGGCCGCACCGGGCGCAAGGTCGTCCGGGCCTCGGTGCCCGCGTCCGTGCTGCCGGCGGCCACCGGCACCGGATCCCGCACGGCGGCGCTGCAGACCGAGGTGGACGAGCCCCGCCTCACGACCGAGCGGGCGCGCGGCCTGGGCGTGCGCGAGGTGATCGGGACGTTCACGACGCGCCACCCGTGCTGCCGCCCCGCGTCACGAACATTCACACCATGGCCCGGATCGTGGACGGGACCGTCGTGCTGCCCGGGGAGACGTACAGCCTCAACGGCGCCGTCGGGGCCCGCGACCGGGCCCGGGGCTTCGTCCCGGCGCCCCAGATCCTCGACGGGCAGTTCGTCGACCGCGTGGGCGGTGGCGTGTCGCAGTTCGCGACGACCATGTACAACGCGACGTTCTTCGCCGGTCTGGAGGACGTCGAGCACCGGCCGCACAGCTACTACATCACCCGCTACCCGGAGGGCCGCGAGGCGACGGTGTCGACGCCCGCACCCGACCTGAAGTGGCGCAACGACAGCGACACCGGCGTCCTCGTCACGACCAGCTACACCGGCACCTCCGTCACCGTGACGCTGTGGGGCACGAAGCGGTACGACCGCGTCCGCTCGGTCAGCAGCGGGCGCAGCGGCATCAAGCCGTTCGGCACGGAGTACGTCACGCGTTCCGACTGCACCGCCTCGAGCGGGCACGTCGGCTTCGACATCACCATCACCCGGGTCATGGAGAAGGACGGCCGCGAGGTGAGGCGCGACAGCTCGAGCCACCGGTACCTGCCCGAGCCGCGGTTCATCTGCGGCCCGCCGCCGGAGGCGGAGCGCGCGAGCGACTCCGCCGGGGACCAGGCCGGCACCGACCTCGCCACCGAATGACGACCCCCCGCCTGTCCGTCCGGAGCGACGTCGGGCGCGGACGTCGGCTCGGACGCACGAGCGGCGCTGACCGTCAGGCCGGGGACCACCCCTGGCCGGTGGGGGTGTCGCGCACGGCGACGCCGAGCGCCGCGAGCTGAGCGCGCAGCCGGTCGGAGGCGGCGAAGTCCCGCGCCGCGCGGGCGGCCGCGCGCCGTTCGAGCAGCTCCGCGGCTCCGGGCGGCAGCACGGCCACCGGACGAGGCCGGCCGACGTCGCGGGCGAGGTCGACGCCGAGCAGCTGGTCCGCCCAGGCGAACGTCTCGAACTTCGCGCCGTGCGGCACCGCCGGATCGCGCTCGAGCCGGCGCAGCACCTGCAGCGCGCGGGGCGTGTCGAGGTCGTCGTCGAACGCCTCGCGCACCTGCTCGTACGTCGACGGGTCGCGCGGCGCCGACGGCTGCTCGGCCCACTCCGCGACCCTCGAGCGCCAGCGCGCCAGCGTCGCGTCCGCGGCGGCGATCGCGTCCCAGGACAGGTCGACCTGCGTCCGGTAGCGCGCCGAGAGGAACGCCAGCCGCAGCGCGAGCGGGTCGTGCCCGCGGTCGACCACGTCGGACAGCAGGACGACGTTGCCCGTCGACTTGGCCATCTTGCGGCCCTCGAAGAGCAGGTGCTCGCCGTGCACCCACCGCCGGACCACCTCGTGCCCCGTCGCCGCGTCGGACTGCGCCCGCTCGTCCTCGTGGTGCGGGAAGCGCAGGTCGATCCCGCCGAGGTGCAGGTCGATCGGGTCTCCGAGCAGGGCGAGCGACATCGCGGAGCACTCCACGTGCCACCCCGGGAACCCGCGCCCCCAGGGCGAGTCCCAGGTCATCTCGCGCGCCTCGCCGGCCCGCTTCCACAACACCCAGTCGGCGTGGAAGCGCTTGCCGGCGGCCAGCTCAGCGGCGTCGGCGCGGTGCCCGGCACGCAGGTCCTCCAGGCGGTTGCCCGACAGCGCGCCGTAGCCCGGGTACGACTGCGCCGAGAAGTAGACGCTGCCGTCCGTGCCGACGTACGCGGAGCCCTGCTCCACCAGCCGGCCGATGAGGTCGAGCACGAGGTCGATGCACTCCGACGCCCGCGGGTACGCGTCCGCCGGTCGCACGCCGAGCGCCGCGAGGTCGCGGTGGAACGCCTCCTCGTAGAACCGCGCGATCGCGAACGGGCTGCGGTCCTCCAGCCGGGCCTGCGCGAGCAGCTTGTCCTCGCCGGCCAGGTCGATGCCGGTGTCGTCCTGCAGGTGGCCGACGTCGGTGATGTTCTGCACGAGCCGGACCCGCACGCCGGCCTGCTCGGCGGCACGCCGGGCGAGGTCGCCGAGCAGGAACGTCCGCAGGTTGCCGACGTGCGCGTAGCGGTAGACGGTCGGCCCGCAGGCGTAGACGGTGAGCAGGCCCGGCCGGCCGGGCTGGACCGGCTCGACCCGACGGGTGCGGGTGTCGGTCAGGCGCAGCACGGGCGGCGAGGGTAGGGGTCAGTTCAGCCGGGCGCGGGCCAGCCGCGCCTCGCGCCGGGCGCCGTCGCGCTCGGCGTCGTCGACGACGTCGGCGTACGCCTCCAGCTCCGCCGCGCCGCCGGGGAAGTCGCCCAGCCGCACGAGCAGGCGGCCGTGCTCACGCCGCAGCTCGAGCGGGTGGCGGGGGAGCAGCAGCGAGAGCTCGACCGCCCAGCGCGCGGTGCGCGCCGCCTCCAGCGACCCCTGCCGCGCGGCGAGCACGCGGACGTTGGTCAGCAGCCGCAGCAGGAGTCCGACCGGGTCGGCGGGCGCGAGGTGCTCCGGCCGCAGCGGGCCGCCGGTGGCGGCGCGGACCCGGGCGGCGAGGTCGTCGGTGTCGAGCAGACGGCCGCCGGCGAACGGGTCGACGTGCACCGGCTCGCCGGCGCCGAGCGCCACGACGACGTGCCCGGGCAGTGGCACCGGCTGCGCGGGCACGCCGAGCCGTCGGGCCACCTCGACCCAGACCACCGACAGCGTGATCGGCAGGCCGCGCCGGCGCCGCAGCACCTCGTGCAGCAGCGAGCTGCGCACGTCGTCGTAGTCGGACCAGGCGCCCGCGAAGCCCGCCGCCCCGCCGAGCGCGGCGCGCAGGCCGGCGGCGGCAGTCCGCATGTCGGCGCCCGCCGGCAC
>JALYNK010000082.1 GCA_030773235.1 Actinomycetota bacterium
GTGCCGACCGGGCCGCCGGAAGCGGTGGCCGTACCGACCGGGCCGCCGGGACCGGCGGCCGTGCCACGATCGGGGCATGCCTCCCGGTCGCGAGCCCGCTCCGTGACCGGCGCCGGGGGTCCGCCGGCACCGCAGTGGCTGGACCTGCAGGGCGCCGTCAACGTCCGCGACGTGGGCGGCCTGCCGACGGTCGACGGGCGGCGCACCCGGTCACGGGTGCTGCTGCGCGCCGACAACCTGCAGGACCTCACCGACGACGACGTCGCGCGCCTGCTCGAGGAGCACGGGGTGCGCACGGTCGTCGATCTGCGCAGCAGCGGCGAGGTGCATCTGGAGGGACCCGGTCCGCTCACGGGTCGGGTGGCGCACCACCACCTCAGCCTCATCCCGGAGGAGCCGGGCGAGCCCGACGAGGCCGAGGTCGACCGGGCGCTGGACCGGGCGGTCCCGTCGTTCCGCGACCGGAGCAGTCGGCGCGGTGAGCGCCCCACCGACATGACGGGCTACTACCTCGGCTACCTGGAGGACGCGCCCGACAGCGTCGCCGCGGCGCTGCGCGTGCTCGCCGACCCGGCCAGCGGGCCGACGGTCGTGCACTGCGCAGCCGGGAAGGACCGCACCGGGACGGTGGTGGCGATCGCGCTGTCGCTGGCCGGCGTGACTCGCGACGCCGTCGTGGCCGACTATGTCGCGAGCGCGGACCGGGTGGCCGGCGTCCTCGCCCGCCTGCAGGCCTCGCAGACGTACGGGGAGGACCTGGCGGGCGCCGACGTCACCGACATCACGCCCCAGGCCGCGTCCATGGAGCGGTTCCTCGACGAGGTGGACCGGAGGTACGGCGGTCCGCACGGCCTGGCCATCTCGATCGGCGTGGACGAGGAGACGGTGGGACGGCTCGCCGCCCGCCTCGTCGGCCCGTCGCGGCCGGCGGTCGGCGGCGCCGCGTGACGGTGCGCGCGGCGACGGGCCTGCCGGTCGTCGGCATGGTCGGCGGCGGCCAGCTGTCCCGGATGACCCACCAGGCGGCGATCTCGCTCGGGCTGTCGCTGCGCGTGCTCGCCGACGCCGAGCACGACAGCGCCGCTCTCGTCGCCCGCGACGTGGTCGTGGGCGAGCACACCTCGCTCGCCGACCTCGAGGCGTTCGCCGCTACGTGCGAGGTCGTGACGTTCGACCACGAGCACGTGCCCGAAGACCTCGTACGGGCGCTCGAGCAGCGCGGCTGCACCGTGCTGCCCGGCAGCGCCGCGCTGCGGCACGCGCAGGACAAGCTCGTCATGCGCGAGCGCCTGGCCGGCCTCGGCGTGCGCGTGCCCGCCTTCGTGCCGGTGGCGACGCTCGCCGACGTGCACGGCTTCGCCGACCACGTCGGCTGGCCGCTGGTGCTCAAGGCGGCGACCGGCGGCTACGACGGGCGGGGCGTGTGGGTCGTGCGCGACCCGGCGCAGGCCGAGGAGCTGCTGCGCAGCGGGGTGCGGCTGCTCGCCGAGCAGCACGTGCGGCTGCGGCGAGAGCTCGCGGCCGTCGTGGCGCGCTCACCCGAGGGCCAGGGCGCGGCCTGGCCGGTGGTGGAGACGGTGCAGTCCGACGGCATCTGCGTCGAGGTCGTCGCGCCGGCGCCCGGTCTGCCCGAGGACGTCGCGGTGCAGGCGCAGGAGCTCGCGCTGCGCCTGGCGCACGAGCTCGACGTGGTCGGGGTGCTGGCCGTCGAGCTGTTCGACACCGACGAGGGGCTGGTCGTCAACGAGCTGGCCATGCGCCCGCACAACTCCGCGCACTGGACCATCGAGGGCTCGCGGACGTCGCAGTTCGAGCAGCACGTGCGGGCCGTCCTCGACTGGCCGCTCGGCGCCACGCAGGCCACGGCGCCCTGGGTGGTCATGGCCAACGTCCTCGGCGGCGAGGGCGACCCCGACGTCGACCGCCGGCTGCACGCCCTGTTCGGCCGCGACCCCGGCCTCAAGGTCCACCTGTACGGCAAGCAGGTCCGGCCCGAGCGCAAGATCGGTCACGTCACCGCGCTCGGCGACGACCTCGCGGAGACCCGCCGGCGGGCCCGGGAGGGGGCCGCGCACCTGCGCGACGGGCGGTGGCTCCACTGAGCGCGCCCCGTACGCCGCTGGTGGGCGTGGTGATGGGCAGTGACAGCGACTGGCCGGTCATGGAGGGGGCGGCGGCCGCGCTCGCGGAGTTCGACGTGCCGCACGAGGTCCGGGTCGTGTCGGCGCACCGCACGCCCCGCGACATGGTCGAGTGGGCGTCGCAGGCCGCCGGCCGCGGCCTGCGCGTCGTGGTCGCGGGGGCCGGCGGGGCCGCCCACCTGCCCGGGATGATCGCGTCACTGACGCCACTGCCGGTGGTCGGCGTGCCCGTTCCGCTGCGGCACCTCGACGGGCTGGACTCCCTGCTGTCGATCGTGCAGATGCCCGCCGGGATCCCGGTCGCCACCGTCGCCGTCGGCGGCGCGCGCAACGCCGGGCTGCTCGCCGTGCGCGTGCTCGCCGCCGGCGATCCCGCGCTGCTCGACCGCGTGGCGGCCTTCCAGGACGGGCTGGCCGACACCGCGCGCGGCAAGGACGCGGCGCTGCAGCAGCGCCTGCGCGACGGGGCCTTGGTCAGCGCCACTCGATCTTCGGGCAGCGGTCCATGACCACGGTCAGCCCGGCCGCGCGAGCGCGCCCGGCCGCCGCCGGGTCGACGACGCCGAGCTGCATCCAGACGCCGGACGCGCCCACCGCGACCGCGGAGTGGACGACCGGCCCGACGAGCCGGCTGTTGACGAAGCAGTCGACGACGTCGACCGGGAACGGCACGTCCTCCAGCCGGGCGTAGCCGCGCTCCCCGTGCACCGTCTCCGCCGCGGGGTGCACCGGGACGATTCGCTTTCCGCGCGCCTGCAGGAACTGCGCGACGCCGTACGCCGCGCGGTAGGGGTTGAGGGACAGGCCCACCACCGCCCAGACGTCCCGGGCGAGGAGGGTCGCGACGTCCGCTTCCACGGTCATGCCGGTGGGGTGCCCACCCAGGCGGACGAGCGCACGCGCCGCCGCAGCCGCTCGAGCTCGGCACGCCGCAGCTCGTACGTCGCGCCCAGGACCAGCAGCAGCAGGCCGGCGGCCCCGAGCGACACCCAGCGCGGCAGCGCGGCGGCGTACGGCGTCAGCAGGTGCAGCGCGTCGACCGCCAGCACGCCCCCGCTGTGGACCAGAGGCGCGCGCAGCCGGGTGCGGACCCCGACGAGCAGGACGGCGAGCGCGGCGAGACCGAGCAGCAGCGGCCGGGTCAGGGTGTCGTCGGCCAGGGCGGCGAGCAGGCTCGGCAGCAGCAGGGCCGACAGACCCATGCCGTACGCGCTGGGCGGAGGGGACCGGAGCTCGACCTGCCTGAGGACTTCTACGGACGGCCGAGGGCCCGGTAGGTCCAGCCGGCCGCCCGCCAGACCTCCCGGTCCAGCGCGTTGCGACCGTCCACCACCTGCCTGCGGGCGACGACCGCACTCAGCACAGCGGGATCCAGCTGCCGGAACTCCGGCCACTCGGTGAGGTGGAGCACGACGTCCGCGCCGCGTGCCGCGTCGAGCGCGCTCGACGCGTAGCCGAGCTGCGGCTGCTTGGCGCGGGCGCTCTCCAGCGCCTCCGGGTCGTAGACCACGACCTCCGCGCCCGCGCGCTGCACCGCGGCGGCGACGTCGAGCGCGGGGCTGTCGCGCACGTCGTCGCTGTCGGGCTTGAAGGCGGCGCCGAGCACGGCGACCCGGGTGCCGGCGAAGCTGCCGCCGAGCACCTCGCGGGTGATCTCGACCGTGCGGCTGCGGCGGCGCAGGTTGATCGCGTCGACCTCCCGCAGGAACCGGACCGCCGAGTCCACGCCCAGCTCGTCCGCGCGCGCCATGAACCCCCGGATGTCCTTGGGCAGGCACCCCCCGCCGAAGCCGAGGCCGGCCTGCAGGAAGCGGCCCCCGATCCTCGGGTCGTACGACAGCGCGCGGCTGAGCTCGGTGACGTCGCCGCCGGTCGCCTCGCAGACCTCGGCCATCGCGTTGATGAACGAGATCTTGGTGGCGAGGAAGGCGTTCGCGGCCACCTTGACGAGCTGCGCCGTGGCGAAGTCCGTGACGACGACGGGGGTCGGCACGGCGATCACGCCGGCGTACACCTCGCGCAGGCGCTGCTCCGCAGCCGCGGAGCGCACGCCGAACACCAGGCGGTCGGGCGTGAGCGTGTCCTCGATCCCGAACCCCTCGCGCAGGAACTCCGGGTTCCACGCCAGCTCGAGGTCGCGGCCCGCGGCCCTGACCTGCTCGTCGAGCCGCTCCGCCGTGCCCGCCGGCACGGTCGACTTGCCCACGAGCAGTGCCCCCGGCCGGGCGACGCGCAGCAGCGCGCGGAACGCCTCGTCGACGTGCGTCAGGTCGGCGGCGTTGCCGCCCTCCTGCTGCGGCGTGCCGACGCACACGAAGTGCACGTCGACGCCGGCGAGGTCGTCGTACGACGACGTGAAGCGCAGCCGCCCGGTGTCGAGGTTCTTGCGCAGCAGTTCCGGGAGGCCGGGCTCGAAGAACGGCAGCCGCCCGGCGGCGAGCGCCGCGACCTTGGCCTCGTCGACGTCCAGCCCGACGACGTCGAACCCGAGATCGGCCATGCACACCGCGTGCGTCGTGCCGAGGTAGCCGGTGCCGACGACGGACAGCGCGGGACGGCGGTGCTCGTTCACCGGGCTCACGCTAGACAGGCGGGCCGCCGCTGCCGGACCGGCGCACCGCGCGTGCATGCGGTGCCGCTCCCTACGCTGCCGGCGCGTGCTCCCCGACCCCGCCCCGCCCGGCGCTCGCGTGCTGGAGGTCCGAGGCGCCACCGTCCGGCGCGGCGACGCCGTGCTGCTCGACCGGGTCGACGTGACCGTGCGCGCCGGTGAGCGGTGGGTCCTGCTCGGCGGCAACGGCGCGGGCAAGAGCACGCTGCTCGCGCTGCTCGGGGCCCGGACGTTCCCGACGGAGGGGTCGGTCGAGGTGTTCGGCCGACGGCTGGGCCGCGTGGCGGTGCAGGCGCTGTGGCCGGCGATCGGGCAGGTGCACAGCGGCCACGTCCCGACCGGGCGGCTGACCGCGCGGCAGGTGGTCCTCACCGGAGCCTCCGGCACCGGCGCGCTGCCGCTGCGCCCCACGCCCTCGACCGCAGCGCGCTGGACCGCTGCGCCCTGGACCGCAGCGCCGTCGACCGCGGGGCCGCCGGTCGCCCTGCAGGAGCGGGTGGCGCGGCTGTGCGCCGACGTCGGGCTCGACCGGGTCGCCGACCGGCCGTGGGTCACGTTGTCGGCGGGGGAGCGGGCGAGAGCGCTCGTCGCCCGGGCGCTCGTCAACGACCCGCCGCTCCTGCTGCTCGACGAGCCGGCGGCCGGCCTGGACCTGCCCGCGCGCGAGGCCCTGGTGGCCGCGCTGGACGGGCTCGCCGCCGACCGTCCCGACCGGGCGCAGGTCCTCGTCACCCACCACCTGGAGGAGTTGCCGGCCAGCACGACGTCGGCGCTGCTGCTGCGGCACGGCCGGGTGCTGGCGGCCGGCCCTGTCGGAGAAGTGCTGCGCGACGCGCCGCTGTCCGACTGCTTCGGGGTCCCGCTGCGCGTTCGGCGCGAGGACGGCCGCTGGACCGCGCGCAGCGCTCCGTACGCGGGCGGCGGGAGCGTGCCGGCCTGGACGGCGGGTACCGGGCCTGCCATGAGCAACCCCTCCCGCGAACGTTCCGCAGGAGCCACCGGCGGTCTGCCGGGGGCCAACGCCGCACCGCAGAACAGCGAGCTGAGCGACGACGAGCGCGACGAGACGGTCGCGATGGCCGACGTCGCACCCGTGGACACGGGCGGCGGGGACGGCGGCGCTGGTGCCGTGCCCCCGCTGACCGGGCACGAGGCGCCGGTGGCGCCGGGCGACACCGCGCCCGTCGTGCCGGAGTACGCCGGGGTCGCCGACCGCGGCGTGGTGTCGAGCGTCGGCGAGCACGACCCGGCGGCCGGCGACGTCGTCGACGTGCTGCGCGCCGAGCACCGCAAGCTCGAGGGCGTGTTCGGCGAGGTGCTGCAGGCCCTGGACGCGGGCGACCGGGACGCCGTGCGGCTGCGCTGGGGCGGGGTCGTGCGCGAGGTGCTGGAGCACGAGCGCGCCGAGGAGCGGGTGGTCCTGCCGCTCGTGCAGGACGCCGCCGCGCTCGACCGCCTCCGGGCGGGTCAGGGACCGCTGGTGGCCCGGCTGCAGGAGCAGGACGAGCTCACCAGCGAGGCCGGACCGGACCAGGTGCGCGAGACCGTCGACCTGGCGCGGCAGCACCTGCTCGTCGTCGACGAGGTCGTGCTCCCCGTCCTGGAGCGGTTGCCGGCGCCCGAGCGCATGCGGCTCGGCGAGGACCTCCGGCAGGTCATGGGCTGACGGGCGTCCGGACCCGGCGCGCGGCCCGCCCCGCCCGGGCGCTCCGGGCGTCGAGCAGCCGGGCGAGCACCGGTCCGGCGACGGCGAGCAGCAGGACGTACGCCGCGGCAAGCGGGCCGAAGCGCGGGTCGAGCTCGATCGTGCGCCCGGCCACGAGCAGGGCGAGCCCGAGCACGCGCAGCAGCAGCACCTCGTCGTCGGGCGCCAGGACCAGCCGGGCCAGCAGGCCGGGCAGGCGCAGCGCGACCGCGACCGCGAGCACGGCGGCGACGGCGAGCAGGGCGACCGCGACGCTGCCCGTCGCCGCCAGCACGCCGACCCCCGACAGCAGCGCGGTGAGCACGG
>JALYNK010000083.1 GCA_030773235.1 Actinomycetota bacterium
CAGCATGTACGTCGACGCCGAGGAGCGTCTGGCGGGGCTGCGGGACCTCAACGAGGCCCGCGACGGCCTGCTGTTCAAGATCCGCGACGACCCGCGCGTCACGCCCGTCGGGCGCTGGCTGCGACGGTTCTCGCTGGACGAGGTGCCGCAGCTGCTCAACGTCGTCAGGGGCGACATGAGCCTCGTCGGGCCGCGGCCGCCGCTGCCCCGCGAGGTGGAGCAGTACGGCGCCGACGTCCGGCGACGCCTGCTGGTCAAGCCGGGCCTCACCGGGCTGTGGCAGGTCAGCGGCCGCTCCGACCTGTCCTGGGACGAGTCCGTCCGGCTCGACCTGCACTACGTCGAGAACTGGTCGCTCGCGCTGGACGTTATGATCATCTGGAAGACGGTGTTCGCCGTGCTGCAGCGCCGGGGGGCCTACTGACCGGCGCCTCCGGTTCAGCGGTGCCGCCGCGCCTCGGTGCCGTCCTGTTCGACATGGACGGGTTGCTCGTCGACACCGAGCCGCTGTGGACGCAGGCGCAGGTCGAGCTCGCCGAGCGGTTGGGGAGCGTCTGGCGGCCGGAGATCAAGGCCCGGGTGGCCGGGACGCGCGTCGACGTGGCGGTGCCGATCATGCTCGCCGAGCTCGGGCACGCCCCCGAGGCCGCCCTCGTCGACGCGACGACACGTGACCTGCTCGCCCGCATGGTCGACCTCTACGCCGGTCCGCTCGAGCTGCTCCCGGGCGCGGGGGAGCTCGTCGCCGCGCTGCGCCGGGACGGCGTGCCGACCGCGCTGGTGAGCTCGTCGTACCGCGTGCTCGTCGAGGCGGTGGTCCGCCGACTGGACCTCGCGTTCGACCTCGTGCTCGGCGGGGACGAGGTCGGGCGGGCCAAGCCGGACCCCGAGCCGTACCTCACGGCCTGCGCAGGCCTCGGCGTGGCACCGCACACCGCCGTGGTGCTCGAGGACTCGCCGTCCGGCGTGGCGAGCGGCGAGGCGGCCGGCTGCACGGTGGTGGCGGTGCCGAACGTCGCCGGGGTCGCCCTGTCGCCACGTCCGCGACGTGTGGTGGTCGACTCCCTCGCCCGCGTGGCGGTCGACGACCTCCGTGCGCTCGTCGGGGCCGCCGCGCCCGGTCAGGTCGCGGAGCCGTCCGCCCGCTGAGCCGGCACGGCCGACCCCGGTCCGGCGGACCCCTGAGCGGCCGCCGCCTCGGGGAACGGCGGGGGCGTGCCGCCGAACAAGGGGCACAGCGCCTGGTGGTCACACCAGTCGCACAACCTGCCCGGCCGCGGCAGGAACTCGCGCCGCTCGGTGGCGCGTTCGATCGCCTGCCACAGCGCGACGAGCTTGCGCTCCGTCGCGCGCAGCTCGGCCTCCTCCGGGCGCCAGCGCAGCACCTCGCGGTCGCCCAGGTACATGAGCTGCAGCAGAGCCGGGACGGTGCCCGTGGTGCGCCAGAGGACGAGCGCGTAGAACTTCATCTGGAACAGCGCACGGCCCTCGAACGCCTCCTTGGGCGCGGCCCCCGACTTGTAGTCGACCACCCGCACCGCGCCGCTGGGAGCGACATCGAGCCGGTCGACGATGCCGCGCAGCCGCAGCCCGCCGTCGAGCACGACCTGCACGTGCTCCTCGCGCGACGCGGGCTCCAGCCGGGTCGGGTCCTCCAGCGCGAAGTAGCCCTCCAGCAGCCGCCGCGCCCCGGCCAGCCAGTCCGCCAGCTCGCTCTCGTCGGCGAACAGCTCCGCGACGTCGGGCTCGGCGTCGCGCAGGCGCTCCCACTCAGGGCGCAGCAGGGCGGCTGCCTCGTCGAGCGTCCGGCGTCGCGCCGGCAGCTCGAACAGCCGCTCCAGCACGCCGTGCACGACGGTGCCGCGGGCAGCGGCGGACGAGGGGGACGACGGCAGCCGGTCGATGCTGCGGAACCGGTACAGCAGCGGGCAGGTCATGAAGTCGGACGCCCGTGAGGGCGAGAGCGACCCCAGCACAGGCACGTCCTGCGGCGGCGCGGTCGCGTCGATCGTCATGCCGAGGACGGTACGGCGGGGGTCCGACAAGCCCGGGGACGCGCGCCGGGCCCCCGGTGTCGCAGGGGGCCGGCGGCCGCGGCTGACCTAGGCTGGCTCGCTCGTGACCACGACCGGCGCGGAGCGACGACGCGGACCCCTGCGCCCTGGTGACCAGGTGCAGCTCACCGACCCCAAGGGCCGGATGCACACGATCACCCTCGAGCCGGGGCGGCAGTTCCACACCCACCGCGGGATCCTCGAGCACGACGTGCTGATCGGCGGGCCTGAGGGCGTCGTCGTCACCCTGGGGAGCACGCCGTACCTCGCGCTGCGCCCGCTGCTGTCCGACTACGTGCTGTCCATGCCGCGCGGGGCCCAGGTCGTCTACCCGAAGGACGCCGGGCAGATCGTGCAGCTGGCTGACGTGTTCCCCGGCGCCCACGTCGTGGAAGCGGGGGTGGGCAGCGGCGCGCTGTCGCTGTCGCTGCTGCGCGCGGTCGGCGAGGCCGGCCGCCTGTCGTCGTACGAGCGGCGAGCCGACTTCGCCGAGATCGCCCAGCGCAACGTGGAGCGCTTCCTCGGCGGGCCCCACCCGGCCTGGACCGTCACCGTGGGGAACCTGCAGGAGGCCCTCCCCGCCAGCGACGTCGACCGCGACGTGGACCGGGTCGTGCTCGACATGCTCGCGCCCTGGGAGGTCGTCGACGCCGTCGCGGCTGCGCTGCGCCCGGGCGGGCTCGTGTGCTGCTACGTCGCGACGACGACGCAGCTGTCGGCGACCGTCGAGGCGCTGCGCGGGCACGGCTCCTTCACCGAGCCCGCGTCGTGGGAGTCCCTGGTGCGCGGCTGGCACGTCGAGGGGCTCGCCGTCCGACCGGAGCACCGGATGATCGGCCACACGGGCTTCCTGTGCACCGCGCGACGGCTGGCCCCTGGCGTGGCGCCCCCGCCGCGGCGGCGGCGGCCGAGCAAGGGCATGGTCGAGGAGGGGCCGGCCGAGAAGGGGCCGGTCGAGAAGGGGCCGGCCGACAAGGGGCCGGTCGAGAAGGGGGGAGTGTCCGGCCCGCCCGGTGCGGCGGCGGAGGGACGCGGTCCCCGGCCCACGCCCCTGCCGTAGCCCGGTCGCCGCGAGACAGGCCGGCACAGCACGCGTGACCGAGCAGCGACAGAGCGCAACAACCCCCTGACCGCCCTCCCGGTCGGGGGCGTCGTCGTGTCCCTCGCGCTCGAGCCTGCCGCGGTGACCAGACGTACATAGGATGCCGTCGACACCGGAGGTGAGGCATGGCCGGACGTGGGAGCGCCGCGGGGGACGGCCGGGCTGTCGAGCTGGCCGCACAGGTGAGTTTCCTCGAGGAGGAGGTCGCGGTCCTGCGCCGCAAGCTCGCCGACTCCCCCCGCCAGGTGCGCGCCCTCGAGCAGCGCCTGAGCGAGATGCAGGCGTCGCTCGCCGGAGCGGTCGGGCAGAACGACCGCCTCGTCACGACCCTGCGCGAGGCCCGCGACCAGATCGTGGCCCTCAAGGAGGAGGTCGAGCGCCTCGCCCAGCCGCCGAGCGGCTACGGCACTTACCTGAGCACGCACGAGGACGGCACCGTCGACGTCTTCACGGGCGGGCGGAAGATGCGCGTGGCGCTGTCGCCCGAGGTCGACGCGTCCGCGCTGCGGCGCGGGCAGGAGGTGCTCCTCAACGAGGCCCTCAACGTCGTCCGGGCGCTCCGTTTCGTGGAGCAGGGCGACATCGTCCTGCTCAAGGAGCTGCTGCCTCCCGCGGAGGGCGAGACCGCGCGCCGTGCGCTCGTGCTCAGCCACACCGACGAGGAGCGGGTGGTCCTGCTCGCCGACTCGGTGTCCGGCCAGCGGCTCAAGGCGGGCGACAGCCTGCTGCTGGACACCCGCAGCGGGCACGTCTACGAGCGGATCCCGAAGAGCGAGGTCGAGGAGCTCGTGCTCGAGGAGGTCCCCGACATCGACTACCGCAGCATCGGCGGGCTGGCCGGCCAGATCGAGGCGATCCGCGACGCCGTCGAGCTGCCGTTCCTGCACAAGGACCTGTTCGCCGAGCACCAGCTGCGCCCGCCGAAGGGGGTGCTGCTGTACGGCCCGCCCGGCTGCGGCAAGACGCTCATCGCCAAGGCCGTGGCCAACAGCCTGGCCAAGAAGGTCGCGCAGGTCACGGGCAAGCCCGAGGGCCGGTCGTACTTCCTCAACATCAAGGGCCCAGAGCTGCTCAACAAGTACGTCGGCGAGACCGAGCGGCACATCCGGCTCGTCTTCCAGCGCGCCCGGGAGAAGGCCTCCGAGGGCACGCCCGTCATCGTGTTCTTCGACGAGATGGACTCGATCTTCCGCACCCGCGGCACCGGCGTCAGCTCGGACGTGGAGAACACCATCGTCCCCCAGCTGCTCAGCGAGATCGACGGCGTCGAGACGCTCGAGAACGTCGTCGTCATCGGCGCCTCGAACCGCGAGGACATGATCGACCCGGCGATCCTGCGGCCGGGCCGGCTCGACGTGAAGATCAAGATCGAGCGGCCCGACGCCGAGGCGGCCCGCGACATCTTCAGCAAGTACCTGCGCACCGACCTCCCGCTGCACGAGGACGAGCTCGCCGAGCACGGCGGGTCCCGCGAGGCCACGGTCGCCGAGATGATCCAGCGCGTCGTCGAGCGCATCTACACCGAGGGAGAGGAGAACCGCTTCCTCGAGGTGACGTACGCCAACGGCGACAAGGAGGTCCTGTACTTCAAGGACTTCAACTCGGGCGCCATGATCGAGAGCATCGTGTCGCGCGCCAAGAAGCAGGCCATCAAGGACTTCCTCGAGACCGGGCGCAAGGGGCTGCGGCTGCAGCACCTCATGTCCGCCTGCGTCGACGAGTTCAAGGAGAACGAGGACCTGCCCAACACCACCAACCCGGACGACTGGGCGCGCATCTCGGGCAAGAAGGGCGAGCGGATCGTGTTCATCCGCACGCTCGTCACGAGCGCCAAGGGCGCCGAGGCCGGCCGCTCCATCGACACCGTCGCCGGTACGGGGCAGTACCTCTAGCCGGACCTCCAGCCGATACCTCTGGCCGGACCTCCGGCCGGCACCTGCCGCGGTCCTCGCCGGGCCGCGCCGGGCCCGGCGAGGGCGGCCCGTACGACCTAGGCTCGCGCCATGAGCGTCGTACGGGTCATGGGCGTCGAGACGGAGTACGGCGTCGCCGTGCCCGCGCAGCCCGGGACGAACGCCATGCTCGCCAGCAGCCAGGTGGTCAACGGCTACGTGGGCGCCGCGCTGCGCGACCGCCGTCCCCGCTGGGACTTCGAGGAGGAGAACCCGCTGCGCGACGCGCGGGGGTTCGAGGTCGGCGTCGGCACGAGCGACCACCTGCCGGGGGAGCCCGAGGACGAGCTGGGCCTCGCCAACGCCGTCCTGACCAACGGCGCGCGCCTGTACGTCGACCATGCCCACCCGGAGTACTCCGCGCCGGAGGTGACCACGCCGCGCGACGCGGTGCTGTGGGACAAGGCGGGGGAGCGGGTCATGGCGCTCGCGGCCGAACGCGCGCTGCAGCAGATCCCGGGCAGCTCGCCGCTGCACCTGTACAAGAACAACACCGACGGCAAGGGCGCGTCGTACGGCACGCACGAGAACTACCTGGTGGCGCGCCAGACGCCCTTCGCCGATCTCGTCCGCCACCTGACGCCGTTCTTCGTGTCCCGCCAGGTGTTCACCGGTGCCGGGCGCGTCGGGCTGGGCCAGGACGGGCGGAGCGCGGGTTACCAGCTCTCCTCGCGGGCCGACTTCTTCGAGGTCGAGGTCGGCCTCGAGACGACGCTCAAGCGGCCGATCATCAACACCCGCGACGAGCCGCACGCCGATCCGGAGAAGTACCGCCGGCTGCACGTGATCGTCGGCGACGCGAACCTCGCCGAGGTCGCCACCTACCTCAAGCTCGGTACGACCTCGCTCGTGCTCGCCATGGTCGAGCAGCGGTGGCTGACCGACAACGGCATCGACCTCGGCGTCGACGGACCGGTCGCCGCGCTGCGCGCCGTGTCGCACGACCCGTCGCTGCGGGCCCTGCTGCAGCTGCGCGACGGGCGCCGCATGACGGCCGTGCAGCTGCAGATGGAGTTCCTCGACCAGGCGCGCAAGTTCGTCGAGGACCGCTGGGGCGCCGACGCCGACGACCAGACCCGTGACGTCCTCGCGCGCTGGGAGTCGGTGCTCACCCGGCTCGAGACCGACCCCCGCTCGCTCGCCGGCGAGCTCGACTGGGTCGCCAAGCTCACGCTGCTCGACGGCTACCGCGACCGCGAGGGGCTGTCCTGGGACGCGGCGAAGCTGCACCTCGTCGACCTGCAGTACTCCGACGTCCGGCTGGACAAGGGCCTCTACAACCGGCTGGTCGCTCGCGGCCGCATGGTGCGGCTGCTGAGCGAGGACGAGGTGCAGCGCGCGGTGGTCGAGCCGCCCGAGGACACCCGCGCGTACTTCCGCGGGCGCTGCCTCGCGAAGTACCCGGAGGAGGTCGCCGCCGCCTCCTGGGACTCGGTCATCTTCGACGTGGGGCGGGACTCGCTGCAGCGCGTGCCCACGCTGGAGCCGCTGCGCGGGACCAAGGCGCACGTCGGGGAGCTGCTCGACCGCTGCGCGTCGGCGCGCGAGCTCGTGGACCGGCTCGCCGGGCGCTAGCCCGCAGCGGCACCGCCCCTCAGCGGCGCTCGGTGCGGGCCACCTGGGCCCGCGC
>JALYNK010000084.1 GCA_030773235.1 Actinomycetota bacterium
GCGCCGGCCCGCGCCGCCGCACCACGGGCTGAGCGGCCTCGCGGTCCGTCGGCCGACGGGGCGGGAGCGGCTGCGAGCAGGGCCTGCGCCGCCGCCCGAGCTCCCGAGCCGGACTCAGCCGCGCAGCGGGGCGCCCTCCTGCTCCGAGCCCTTCACGATGTCAACGGTGCCGACCAGACTGCGCCGGTTGCTCATGACGACCGCGGCGACGATGCCGGCGACCGCCAGCAGGCCGACCACCAGGCGCAGGCCGAGGTTCTCCTGCGGGCCGTTCGTGCCGTACGCCACCACGCTCGGCGCGATGAGCAGCGCCACGAGGTTCATCACCTTGAGCAGCGGGTTCAGCGCCGGGCCGGCGGTGTCCTTGAACGGGTCGCCGACCGTGTCGCCGATGACGGTGGCGGCGTGCGCGTCGGAGCCCTTGCCGCCGTGCGCGCCGTCCTCGACGAGCTTCTTCGCGTTGTCCCAGGCGCCGCCGGAGTTGGCGAGGAACACCGCCATCAGCACGCCCGCGGCGATGCAGCCGGCGAGGAAGGCGCCGAGCGGCGCGTACCCGAGCAGGAACCCGACGGCGATCGGCGCGAGGACGGCGAGCAGCCCGGGTGTCGCGAGCTCCCGCAGGGAGTCCCTCGTGCAGATGTCGACGACGGCCGCGTAGTCCGGCTTCTCGGTGTAGTTCATGATCCCCGGGCGGCTGCGGAACTGCTCGCGCACCTCGTACACGACCCGGCCCGCGGCGCGGGCGACCGCGTTGATGGCCAGGCCCGAGAACAGGAACACCACCGCCGC
This sequence comes from Actinomycetota bacterium, assembly GCA_030773235.1. Classification (GTDB taxonomy): domain Bacteria; phylum Actinomycetota; class Actinomycetes; order Mycobacteriales; family SCTD01; genus JALYNK01. The sequence continues at coordinate 790 of JALYNK010000084.1, forward strand.
GCCGATCACGAGCCCGAACAGCAGGTTCGGCCGCTCGATCGACAGGGAGAACGCCTGCGCCCCCCCCGGGAGCTCGGCGACGACGGCCGCCCGGAACGAGCCGAACAGCGCGGTCGCGGCGAGCACCGCGGTCGCGATGGCGATCCCCTTGGTGATGGCCTTGGTGGTGTTGCCGACGGCGTCGAGCTCGGTGAGGATCTGCGCGCCCTCGCCGCCCACCTCGCCCGACATCTCGGCGATGCCCTGCGCGTTGTCGCTGATCGGCCCGAAGGTGTCCATGGCGACGATGACGCCGACCGTGGTGAGCAGGCCGGTCCCGGCGAGCGCCACGGCGAACAGCGCCAGCACCACCGAGCCGCTGCCGAGCAGGAACGCGAGGTAGACCGCGCCGCCGATGAGCAGCGCGCTGTAGACCGCGGACTCCAGCCCCACGGAGATGCCGGCGAGGATGACGGTCGCCGGCCCGGTGAGCGCGCTGCGGCCGATCTCGCGCACCGGCTTGCGGGTCGTCTCGGTGAAGTAGCCGGTGAGCACCTGGATGGCGGCGGCGAGCAGGACGCCGATGACGACGGCGCCGAGGGCCATGAGCCGCGGGTCGCCGGGGAGCCCGCGGACGTCCGCGTCGCCGCCGCTGAACCCGGCGTACGAGCCGGGCAGGTAGGCGAACGCCGCCAGCGCCACCAGCACCACCGACACGACGGCGGAGAGGAAGAAACCCCGGTTGATGGCGCTCATGCCCGTGCGGTCGCCCGCGCGGGGGCTGGTCGCGTAGATGCCGACCAGCGCGGTGAGCACGCCGATCGCCGGGACGATGAGGGGGAAGACGAGGCCCTGCGCCCCGAACGCGGCCTGCCCGAGGATCAGCGCGGCGACGAGCGTCACGGCGTACGACTCGAACAGGTCGGCGGCCATGCCCGCGCAGTCGCCGACGTTGTCGCCGACGTTGTCCGCGATGGTGGCGGCGTTGCGCGGGTCGTCCTCCGGGATGCCCTGCTCCACCTTGCCGACCAGATCGGCGCCCACGTCGGCCGCCTTGGTGAAGATGCCGCCGCCCACCCGCATGAACATCGCCAGCAGCGCGGCGCCGAACGCGAAGCCCTCGAGCACCGAGGGAGCCTCCGCGTCGTACACGATCAGCACGACCGAGGCACCGAGCAGCCCGAGTCCGACGGTGGACATCCCGACGACGCCACCGGCCCGGAAGGCCAGGCGCATCGCGCGGCGGGCGCCCTGCGTGTCGGCCGCGTGGGCCACGCGCAGGTTCGTGCGGGTGGCGAGCGTCATCCCGACGAAGCCGACGAGGGCCGAGCACAGCGCGCCGAGCAGGAAGAACGCCGACCGCCCGACGCGCACCTGCGCGCTGTCGGCCGGGAGCAGGAACAGGGCGAAGAACACCAGCACGGCGAACGCGCCGAGAGTGAGGAACTGCCGCCTCAGGTACGCCGCAGCGCCCTCCTGGACCGCCCGCGCGATCTCGATCATCCGCGGCGTCCCCTGCGGGGCGGCGAGGACCTCGCGCCCGAAGACGTACGCGAAGCCGAGCGCGACGAGCGCGACGACGAGGACGGCCGCCACCAGGCCGTGGTCACCGGGGGCCAGCGCCGCCCGGGTGCCCTGCTCGACAGCGATCAGCGGCATGCGCGCTCCCGGGGGCCGGGACACCGGCGCGGACCGCCTCGCCCGACGCGAGCGCACCGGCCGCTCCAGGCAGGAGCGGGGCCGGAGCATAACCAGGGTGTGACCCGCGTCACGCCCTTTGCGGGCTCGTGACGGGGATTCCTGGCGCGGTGATTCCTGGAGCGGGGACTCCTAGAGCGGGGTGGCGGCCGTGGGGGCCGGGCCGCCGGGCACGCGCACGGGCAGCGGCCAGCGCATGGTGACGGTGGTGCCGCCGCTGTCCGCGGTCGACACGTCGATGTCGTCGACCAGCCCGGACAGCAGGGCCAGCGCGACGTCGGGGTCGGCGAGGTCCTGGTCGACGGCGTCCGCTCCGACGGGGTGCACCGCGGTCGTCACGGGGTCGACGAGGCCACCGGTGACGTCGTTCACCTTCGGTCCGGCCGCGGGCCCGAGGTCGACGACCGCGACGGCGAGCCCGGTGGCGTCGTCGGTGATGCGCACCGCCACCCGCTCCTCGAGCGTGTGCTGCGCGTGCAGGCCGACCGCCCGCGCGCACGCCTCGCCGACGGCCAGCCGGAGCTCGTCGAGGAGCGCGTCGGACAGTCCGGCGCGCCGGGCGGCCGCCACGACGACCAGTCGGGCAGTGCGCACGTGCGCCGGCAGCGCAGGGAGCAGGAGCTCGACGACCGCCACGGCGACTAGTCCGTCGCCGCGACGGCCTCTTCGACCGAGGAGTGGATCGGGAAGACCTTGGTGAGCCCGGTGATCCGGAAGATCTTGAGGATGCGCTCCTGCGTGCACACCAGCCGCAGCGAGCCCTCGTGCGCGCGGACCCGCTTGAGCCCGCCGACCAGCACGCCCAGTCCGGTGGAGTCCAGGAACTCCACGCCCTCCATGTCCACGACCAGGTGGTACTGCCCGCTGCTCACCAGGTCGATGAGCTGCTCGCGCAGCTTCGGAGCGGTGTAGACGTCGATCTCGCCGCCCACCACGACCACGGTGCGGTCGCCGGTGGGACCGCTCTCCACGCGGGTCGACAGGGACAGGTCCACGAGCTCTCCTCCACGTGCGTACGTCAGAACCGGCCCGCTCGCGGACCGGGCCCAGCCCTACCCGGCGCACCTGACCCCAATCCCGGCGTCTCGGGAGCGGCCGGCCGCCGGTCTCGGCAGCGCAGGTCGGCCGCCGGTGCACGAGGATGGCCAGTCGTGTCCGCGCCTCCCGCTCCGCTGCTGCACCGGCTGGCGCGCGACCCCGCCCGCGCGGCGCGCGTCCTGCACGTCGAGCACGTCCCGGGGCGCGAGGGCCGGCGCTGCGCCTGGCCCGCCTGGGTGCCGGACCTGCTCACCTCGCGGCTGGCGCTGGCCGGCGTGCCGGCGCCGTGGGAGCACCAGGCCCGTGCCGCGGAGCTGGCCTGGAGCGGCCGGTCGGTCGTGCTGTCCACCGGCACCGCGTCGGGCAAGTCGCTCGGCTACCTGCTCCCGGTGCTGTCGCGCCTGCTGCAGGACGAGCGGGCCACGGCGCTGTACCTCGCCCCCACGAAGGCGCTGGCGGCCGATCAGCTGCGCGCGGTGCGGGCGCTGAACCTCGTCGCCGTGCGGGCGACGACGTACGACGGGGACACGCCGCGGGAGGAGCGCGACTGGGTCCGGCGCCACGCCCGCCTCGTCCTCAGCAACCCGGACATGGTCCACCGCAGCGTGCTGCCGCGGCACGCCGACCACGCCACGTTCCTGCGCGGACTCGCGTACGTCGTCGTGGACGAGTGCCACGCGTACCGCGGGGTGTTCGGCAGCCACGTCGCGCAGGTGCTGCGCCGCCTGCGCCGCGTGTGCGCGCGGTACGGGGCGGACCCCGTCTTCGTGCTGGCCTCGGCGACGGCGAGCGAGCCGGACGTGAGCGCGCAGCGCCTGACGGGCCTGCCCGTCGCCGCGGTGGCGGAGGACGCCTCGCCCCGGGGCCGCACCGAGTTCGTGCTGTGGGAGCCGCCGCTCGTGCCCGACCTGGGCGGCGAGAACGGCGCTCCCGTCCGGCGGTCCGCCACCGCCGAGGCCGGCGACCTGCTCGCGGACCTCGTCGTGGAGGGGGCGCGGACGCTGGCGTTCGTGCGCAGCCGTCGGGGCGCCGAGGCCGTCGCGCTGTCGGCCCGCCGCGCGGTGGCCGAGGCGGTGCCGGAGCTGGCCGGGCGAGTCGCCGCGTACCGCGCGGGCTACCTGCCGGAGGAGCGCCGCGAGCTGGAGCGTCGGCTGCAGAGCGGTGACCTGCTCGGCGTGGCGGCGACGAACGCACTGGAGCTCGGCGTCGACGTGACGGGGCTCGACGCCGTGGTGCTGACCGGCTGGCCGGGGACGGTCGCCTCGGTGTGGCAGCAGGCCGGGCGGGCCGGGCGCACCGGCCAGGAGGCGCTCGCGGTGTTCGTCGCGCGCGACGACCCGCTCGACACCTATCTCGTGCACCACCCGGAGGCGCTGTTCGGCCGGCCGGTCGAGGCGACCGTGCTCGACCCGGCGAACCCGTACGTGCTCGCGCCGCACCTGTGCTGCGCGGCGGCGGAGCTGCCCCTGACCGAGGAGGAGCTCGGGCTGTTCGGCGACCCGGCGCAGGTGCGCGCGGTGCTCGGCGACCTGGTGCGCCGGGGGCTGCTGCGTGCCCGCCGGAACGGCTGGTTCTGGACCGCGCGGCACAGCCCCGACGCCGACCTGCGCGGCGGCGGGGGACCGCCCGTCCGGCTGGTCGAGGCGGGCACGGGGCGCCTGCTCGGCACGGTCGACGCGAGCGCCGCGCACACCCAGGCGCACCGGGGCGCGGTGTACCTGCACCAGGGCGAGTCATACGTCGTGGACTCCCTCGACCTGGACGAGGCCGTCGCGCTGGTGCGCCGGGACGAGCCCGACCACACCACGTCGGCGCGGGAGGTCACCGACATCCGGCTCGTGGAGGAGCTGCGCGCCCGCACCTGGCTGGGCGTGCGTCTCGCCTTCGCCACGGTGGACGTGACGCAGCAGGTGGTGTCGTTCCTGCGCCGGGCCTGGAGCGGGGAGGTGCTCGGCGAGGAGCCGCTGGACCTGCCGCCGCGCCAGCTGCGGACCCGCGCGGTCCTGTACACCGTCTCGGCCGACCTGCTCAAGGACGCGCAGTTGGAGTGGGCGGACGTGCCGGGAGCCGCGCACGCGGCCGAGCACGCGGCGATCGGGCTGCTGCCCCTGTTCGCCACCTGCGACCGGTGGGACATCGGCGGGGTCTCCACCGCGCTGCACGAGGACACCGGCGAGGCCACGGTGTTCGTCTACGACGGGCACGCGGGGGGTGCCGGCTTCGCCGAGCGCGGCTACGAGCGGGCAGCGGCCTGGTTGCGCGCCACGCGGGACGCCATCGCGTCGTGCGAGTGCGCCGCCGGCTGCCCGTCGTGCGTGCAGTCGCCCAAGTGCGGCAACGGCAACGAGCCGCTGGACAAGGACGGCGCCGTCCGGCTGCTCGACGTGGTGATCGCCAGCGGCCTGGGTGGGTAGGACCGGGAGCGTCGCACCCCCGGCCCCCGGAGCTCTCGTGATCGTCCTCGGCGTCGTCCTGCTCGTGCTCGCCACGCTCCTGACCCTGGGCACCGTCTTCTTCAACCCCGACCCCGCGTCCGTGGAGATCTTCGGGGTCTCGCTGGCGAACGTCTCCGTCGGTGGCCTGTTCCTCGCCGGCGTCGTCACCGGCGTCGTCGGCATGCTCGGCCTGTCTCTCGCCCTGGGTGGCGGTGCGCGCAAGGCGCACAAGCGCTCCCAGCGCAAGCGCGAGGTGCAGAGCGTCCGCGGCCAGGCCGAGACGCTCGAGCAGGAGAACGCGCGCCTGCGCGAGGAGCTCCACACCCGCGGGGGCACCGGCGTCTAGCCCGTCGGGAACCATCCCGGGCTGGCGCTCCAACTCCTGACGCTCCGCCAGGTCCCTGACGCTCTGCCGGGTCCCTGACGCTCTGCCGGGGTCGAGGCGTGGCGGCTCGGACGCCCGCACCGGTCAGGCAGGTCCCGCACGGGCGCGGACCCGGCTCTGCCCGAGCCGGGCGGCCGGTCCGTCCGGGCGCACCGCGACGAGGACCTCGGCCACGTCGTCGGAGCCCAGGGCGCAGTGCAGGACGCGCCCGCCCTGGGCCCGGCTGACCTCGGCCGCGGCGCGGCAGGCGACCACCTCGCCCT
>JALYNK010000085.1 GCA_030773235.1 Actinomycetota bacterium
GCGCCGCGACGACCCGGCGGCGGGCCCGCGCCGAGGGCGGCGGCGCGGCCGCGGCCAGCACGAGCAGCAGCGGCGGGAACGTCGCGAGCCGGTCGTTGAGGAAGCCGTACTCGATGCCGTAGCGCTGCGGCGAGAGGAGGTACGCCACCGTCACGAGCAGGCCGGCGGCGACGAGCGCCTCGCGCTCGGGAGTGCGGACAGCGGTCCGCCGCGCTCCCACGGCGACGGCGGCCAGCGCAGCGGCGACGACGAGCGCGGGGAGGTGCTCGAGCGGGCCGTGGACGACCAGCGGCTTGCCGAGGCCGAGCAGCCCCGCGACGAGGTCGACCAGACCGAGCCGCTCGGGCGCGCCGCGCTCCGCGGCGTCGCTGCCGGCGAACCGGACGGTGAGCGCGAGCACTGGCACACCGGCGAGCGCGACCGGCAGGGCGTGGCGCCGCGCGGCGGGCACCAGCCCCTCCCCGGTGCGGACGGCCCAGCGGACGCGCGCGAGCGCGAGCACCGCGGCCGTGCCGCCGGCGACCAGCACCGGCAGCAGGTGCGCCGTCCACGTGAGCAGCAGCAGCGCCGCCAGCCCCAGCACCGACCGGGCGGTCCAGCCCGAGCGGCGGCGCAGCGCCAGCCCCACGACGAGCAGCGACAGCGACACGGCGAGCAGGAAGTTGTAGAAGCCGTACGAGAACAGGTAGCCGAACGTGAACGGCACGGCGGCCACCGCCAGCCAGCCCGCGCGCGGGTCGACGCCGCGCAGGGCGTACCGCAGGGCGAGCGGGAGCAGCACGACGTGCAGGGCGACGAGCGCCTTCTCTGCCGCGTCGGGCCCGAGCACCAGCAGCAGCGCCCCGAGCAGCCAGGTGGCGAGCAGGTTCGGGACGGGGCCGATGTCGACCTCGTAGAAGCGCCGGACGAGCTCGGAGGGGTCGAGCTGGGCGGTGAGCACGTGCCCGCCGAGCACGTGCGCCGGCCCGTCGACGGTGACGACCCGCGGCACGACGGCCAGCGCCAGCAGCTCGACCGCCAGCGCGACGAGCAGAGGCAGGTCGGCACGCGGGCCGGTGCGCGCGTCCGCGGGCGCGGGGTCGCTCACGAGCACGGACACGCCTCCAGCCTGCCGCAGCCGCCCTCGCCCGGCGCTGCCCGCGAGGCCCGTTGGCTCGTCCCGTGCCCGCGCGAGGGGCGCCGGCCCGAGCACCGCCCCCTGACGCCGGCGTGAGGCCGGTCGCACTCCCGTTTCTCTCGCCCCGGCCCGGGGGACACGGCGCGGGCAGCGCACCCGCTGCGGTCGGGGCACGTGGGACGGCAGGGGGGTCCGTTGGCTCGCCACAGCGCCATGGGGTTCGTGGGTGCGTTCGAGACGACGTACCTGCCGGGTCACGGGGTCGACGTGGCGGAGACCACCGGCCACGACCGGCGTTGGCGCACGGACCTCGACGACGTCCTGGACGCCGGCGTGACGACGCTGCGCTACCCGCTGCGCTGGCACCGCCTCGAGACCGAACCGGGGCGCTTCGACTGGTCGGAGGCCGACGCCGTCCTCGAGCACCTGCGCGAGCGCGGCGCGCACGTGGTGCTCGACCTGGTCCACCACACCAGCTACCCCGACTGGCTCGACGACGGCTTCCGCGACCGGCGCTTCGGCCCCGCCTTCGAGCGCTACGCCGAGGCGGTCGCGCGCCGCTACCCGTGGCTGCGGGCGTACACGCTGTTCAACGAGCCGTTCGCGACGCTCTTCCTGGCCGGGTCGGAAGCGCTCTGGCCGCCGTACGACCGGGGCACCGACGGCTTCGTCCGCCTGCTGCGCTCGGTGCTGCCTGCCCTGTCGGCCGCCTCGCAGTGCTGGTCGGAGCTGCTGCCCGACGCCGAGCACGTCTGGGTCGACACGTGCGAGCACCACGTGGGCACGCCGGGCGACCCGGCGGCGTACGCCGCGACCGCGAACGACCGGCGCCACGTCGTCCTGGACCTCGCGCTCGGGCACGAGCTCGACCCCGACCGGCCGTACCTGCGCGAGCTGCTGGCCGCCGGCGGCGAGCCGCTGCTGGACCTCGCCCCGGTGCGGGTCGACCGGCTCGGGCTCGACTACTACTGCCACTCGGAGTGGTTCTACGACGAGCAGGGCAGCCACTCCCCCAGCCCGCGCCCGCTCGGCTTCGCCGCGATCGCGCAGCAGTACGGCGACCGGTACGGGCTGCCGATGCTGCTGTCGGAGACCAACCTGCGCGGTCTGCCGAGCGACCGTGCCTCGTGGCTGCGCTACATGCTCGAGCAGTACGAGCTCGCCCGGTCGCGGGGCGTCGACCTCGACGGCTTCTGCTGGTTCCCGTACGTCGACTCCTGCGACTGGGACTCGCTGCTGGCCCGCCCCGCGGGCCGGGCCGACCCCGTCGGCGTCGTCAGCCTCGCGCCGGACGGCAGCCGCCGCAGCACGACGTTCACCCCGATCTGGGCGGCCGCGGCCGCCGGCGCGCCCGCCTCCGACCTGCCCGCGTACCGGTTTCAGCCGCCGTGCGACGAGCAGTTGCGGGGTTTGTCGTCGCAGATGTCGCACTGGAACTGGCAGGACCCGCCGGCCGAGGAGCGCGTGCCACCCGTGCACCTGCCGCTCCACCACGACGAGGAGACCGCGTGACCACGCAGAGCCCGGACCTGGTGGTGCTCTCGCACCTGCGCTGGCCGTGGGTGTGGCAGCGCCCGCACCACCTCGTCGTGCGGCTGGCCGCCGAGCGCGCCGCGTCCGGAGGGCGCACGTACTTCGTGGAGGAGCCGCTCACCGCCGACGTGCCGGCGCCGCGCCTCGGGACCGAGGAGCGCGACGGCATCACGCGGGTCTGGCTCGAGGTCCCCGGCGGCACCGACCCGGTGCAGTACCTGCCGTTCGCCGCGGAGGGCACCGAGGACTACGCCGACCTGCTGCTCGACCGCCGCGCCCGCGAGGGGCGCCCGGCCGCGCCGGACGTCTGGCTGTACAGCCCGATGGCGCTCGACATCGCCGAGGCGCTCACGCCCGGGCGTCTCGTCTACGACGTCATGGACGACCTGGCGTCGTTCGCCCAGGCCCCCGAAGGGCTGCGGCTGCGCCAGCGCCGCGCGCTCGCCGAGGCCGACGTGGTGTTCAGCGGCGGCCGCAGCCTGCACCGCGGCGTGTGCGCCCTGCGCCCGCGAGGCGCCCACCTGTTCCCCAGCGGCGTCGAGACCGCGCACTACGAGCGGTCCCGCGCGCTGCGGGTCCCGCGCGAGCGCCCGGTCGCCGGCTACGTCGGCGTGATCGACGAGCGGCTCGACCTCGACCTGCTGCGCGACCTCGCCGCCGCGCTGCCCGACTGGACCCTCCGCATCGTCGGGCCGGTGGTCAAGATCGACCCCGCCACGCTCCCGCAGGCACCGAACCTCGAGTACCCGGGCCTCGTCCCGTACGACGCGCTGCCCGAGGTGATGGCCGGCTTCGACGTCGCGCTCATGCCGTTCGCGCTCAACGACGCGACCCGCTCCATCAGCCCCACCAAGACGCTCGAGTACCTCGCCGCCGGGCTCCCGGTCGTGTCGACCCGGGTGCCCGACGTCGTCGCCGACTACGACGAGGTGGTCCACCTGGCCGACGACGGCCGGCAGTTCGCGGCCGCCTGCCGCGAGGTGCTGCAGCACGCCGGCGCGGACCGGGACCGGCGGCTGCGCCCGATCCAGGCGCGGCAGGAGTGGGACACCATCGCCGCCGCGATGAGCGATCTGCTCGCCGCGGTCCCGGCGCCGGCGCGCGTCGTGGACCTGCGCACCCCGGCCGAGCGCTCCGTCGGCGCCACCGGATGACCCGACCGGCGTCCGCCGCGCTCGAGCAGGCACACCGGTACGGCGTCGGCGCCGCGGTCGCCGGCCTGCGGGACGCGGGGCTCGGCCCGCTGCGCCTGGACGGGCCGGCCGTCCCCGTGCTCGCCGAGGCCGCGGTCACCTCGGCCACGCCGTTCCTGCGCGCCCCGCTGCTCGCCCGCATCTCGCGCGTGCAGCTGCTGCACCCGGTCGCCGGTGCGCCGGACGGGCGGTGCCCCACCTGCCGGGTGCCGGCCCCCTGCCTCACCGCGGACGCGCTCAGCTCGTGAGACAGGGCTCCTGAGCCGACCGGCGTGGCCGGCGCGGTCAGCGGGCAGGGCGCTGCGGTGACCGCGACCCGCCCCGGCCGCCGCACCCGCGGCGCCGTCCTCACCGGCATCGGGCTCGCGATCACGCTCGACGAGGTCGTGTTCCACCAGCTGCTGCGGTGGCACCACCTCCTCGACCGCCGCGACCTCGCCCTCGGGCTGATCAGCGACGGAGTGCTGCACGTGCTCGGCACCGCCGTGTTCGTCGTCGGCGCCGTGCTCCTCGCCCGCACGTACGACGGCCGGCGCCGCCGCGCGGTCGGGGGCGTGCTGGCCGGCGCGGGCGGCTTCAACGTCTTCGACGGCGTGGTCGACCACAAGCTGCTCGGCCTGCACCAGGTGCGCGAGGGGGTCCCGGACCTGCTTGCCTACGACCTCGCCTGGATCGGCAGCGCCGCGGTCGTCCTGCTCGTGGGCCTCGTGCTGCGCCGGCCTGCGGCGCGCCACCGGTGAGCACCGTGCGCACGCAGCGGGCCGAGCCGGCCACCGAGCGCACGTACGCCTTCGGTGAGGGGCTGCGCTGGGACGCCGACCGGAGCGAGCTGCTGTGGGTCGACCTGCTCGCCGGCCGGCTGCACCGCGCCCCGCTCGACCGGCTCGACGAGCCGACCACCACCGAGGTCGGGGAGCCGCTCGGCGCGTTCGCGCCCGCCGCCGCCGGGGGGTTCCTGCTCGCCGCCGGTCAGGGGCTCGCGCAGCTGTCCGCGGCCGGGGAGGTGACGAGCGGTCCTCGGCTCGAGCCGGAGAGCTCGCGGATGAACGACGCCGCCTGCGACCCGGCCGGCCGGTTCTGGGCCGGCAGCATGTCGTACGACGAGCGCGCGGGCGCCGGGTCGCTCTACCGGGTCGACCTCGACGGCAGCACGACCGCGGTCCTGCGCGGCCTGACGATCGCCAACGGGCCGGCGTGGAGCCCGGACGGCTCCGTGCTCTACCTCGACGATAGCGGTCGCGGCGTGCTGCTCGCGTACGACGTCGCCGACGACGGCGATCTGTCGGGCGAGCGCGAGCTGGTCCGTTTCGACACCGGCGCCGGCGACGGGCTCACCGTCGACGACGAGGGGTTCCTGTGGGTGGCGGTGTTCGGCGGCGGCGCCATCCACCGCTACGACCCGGCGGGCCGGCTGGTCGCCCGCGTCCAGGTGGGGCCGTCGCAGGTCTCCTCGTGCTGCCTGGCGGGCGGCCGGCTGTACGCGACCACGGTGTCCGAGGGGCTGTCCGAGCCGGAGGCCGGAGCGGGGCGGCTGTTCGTCGCCGACGTGGGCGTCTCCGGGCCGCCGGTGCGCCCGTACCGCGGCGCGCTGCCGCCTCTCGGCTGACCGTCCGGCCCGAGCTCCACGACGAGGGCGAAGCCCTCGTCGGCGAGCAGCTCGGGCGACAGCAGCGAGCGCCGGTGCGCGTGCCGCCGGAGGACCTCGTCGGGCACGCGCTCGTCCGGGGAGCGCGCGGCGTCGCGGGCGCGCAGCACGGCGAGCGGTACGTCGGGCAGCAGCAGCGCGACGGCGGGCAGCCCGGCCGCGGCGGCGGCACGGACGTGGGCGACCCGCTCGCGGCGCCGCAGGTGCGTGGCGTCGGCGAGATAGCCCTCCCCCGTGGCCAGCAGACGCCGGGCCCGCTCCCCCGCCTGCCGCAGCGCGGCGAGCGTCCACGCCTGCGGCGCGCGGCGGGGCCCGCCCGCCGCGGCGACCCGGTGCGCCGACTCGCGCCGCAGGTCGTCGAGGCTCACCACGCGGTCGTCGGGGAGCCCGGCCGCCACCAGCCGGCGGCGCAGCGTGGTCTTGCCCGAGGCGGGCGGCCCGACGAGGACCGCCACGCTCGGGACGGGGAGCCTTCAGGTCCCGCTGTCGCTCCGGGCGTCCGTACCGGGCGCGGCGTCCCCGCTCAGGTCGTACGGCGCGCCCTCGTGCGCCGAGTGGCCCTGCTGCTCGGCCTGCGTCCCGAGGCCGCCGGTGCCGGCGGACTCGGCCGGTGCGGGCGGCGGCGTCGCGCCGTCGCTGCCACCGCCCCCGGTGCCGGTGGAGACACCGGCGTCGGGCTGGGGGCTGGGCTGGACGACCTCGGGGGTGGGGTCGGTCATGGGGACTCCTCTGGACAGGACCGGGCCGTGCCCGGTCGGGGCTGGAGCCGCGGGGGTCAGGCCACGGTCGTGCGGGATCCCGACGCGCTGCTCGCGCCGGCTCCCCCTAGACCGCCCGCGCCTTGAGGTACCGGGCGCCGAGCTGGTCGTCGTGCGCGCCCGCCGCGAGGACGTCCTGCGCGACGAGCGCCGCCACGACGTCGCGGACCCGGCCCTCCGGGAGCCCGCTGGACTCGGCGATGTCGGCGACGTACAGGCCGTCGCCGGCCGCCTGCTCCAGGTCGACCGTGCGGAACACGATCTCCTCGTCCCCGTCGAGCCGGACGCCGTTGCGCAGGTGCAGCACGGGACCTCCTCCTGAAGCGCGGTGCG
>JALYNK010000086.1 GCA_030773235.1 Actinomycetota bacterium
CTCGTCGCCCGTACGGCCGAGCACTTTCGCGGGCTCGACGTGCTCGTGCTGAACGCCGGATCATCCAGGTCGGGCCGGTCCGGACGATGCGGGTCGAGGACTTCGAGGACGCGCTCGGCGTGATGTTCTGGGGTGTCGTCCTGCCGTCGCTCGCTGCTCTGCCGCACCTGCGGCGCAGCCGCGGCCGCATCGTGACGATCACGTCGATCGGCGGCAAGGTGCCGTTCCCGCACCTGCTGCCCTACAACAGCGCGAAGTTCGCCGCGGTCGGCTTCTCCGAGGGGCTGGCAGCCGAGGTCGCCCGCGACGGCGTGCGCGTGACGACGGTCGTGCCGGGCCTGCTGCGGACCGGCTCGCCGCTGAACGTGTTCTTCAAGGGCGCGGCCGAGCGCGAGCAGACGTGGTTCACGCTCAGTGACAGCATTCCCGGGCTGTCGATGAAGGCCGAGCGCGCCGCGGCGCGCATCGTCGCGGCGCTGCGGCGCGGGAGCCCCGAGCTCGTGCTCACCCTGCCGGCCAAGGTCGGCGTACGGGTCCACGGCGTCGCTCCGGGCCTCACCGTGCGCGCGCTCGGGATCGTCAACCGCCTGCTGCCCGACGCGCGCACCGACGACGCGGGCGCCCGGCGCGGGCTGGACCTCGGCCTCGCGCGGCGCTCGCGGCTGTTCCGGGCCGCAACGGCGGCGACCCAGCGGGCGGCGCGCCGCACTCACCAGCTGCCGGGTCTGGTGTCCGTGCCTCCGCCCGTGCGCACGGCGGACCGGACCGGGAGCGGCTGACCCGAGCCGGGCCGGCTCGTCCCCGCGCGGCGCGTACGGCCGCGCCGAGCCGGGTGCGCGGCGCGGGGTGCACCGCGGGCCGTGCGGGTAGGCGGGGCGGCATGGACCTTGGCGTGCTCGTGGACCGACTCCTGCCGCCGGCCGGCAGCCGCTACGACGAGGTGTCGGCGGCCAGCCGCGACCTCGCGCAGGCGGTGCTCGTCGACAACGACGCCGTGCGCCCGATCTGGAAGGCGCTGCACGGCAACGAGTGGCTGAGCCACCCGCTGCACGTCGTGATCATCACGGTGCCAATCGGCGCCTGGACGGTGTCGGGCTGGTACGACGCGCGCAGCCTGGTCACCAAGCACCCCGGCGACGAGTACGCCGCCGACGCCGCGCTCCGGGTCGGCATCCTCGGCGCGGTCGCCGCGGCGCTCACCGGCGTCGCGCAGTACGTCGACACCCGGGGCTCCGCCCGCCGCGAGGCGACCGCGCACGCGGCGCTCAACAACGTCGCGCTGGTGCTGTACCTCGGCTCGTGGGCCGCCCGCCGCAAGAACCACCGCAAGGCCGGCCGGCGCCTCGCCACCCTCGGCCACGTCGTCGTCAGCGTGAGCGGGTACCTCGGCAGCGACGTCAGCTATCGCCACGGCGTCGGCGTACGCCCGCAGGCACTGCGCGACCTCGACGTCGAGGCGCAGGACACCAGCGACGCGCCGCTCCAGACCGCCGGCGCCTGGCACCGGTAGACCTCACCCCGGAGTCGGCGGGCGACCACCGGACCGTCCGCGGCGATCCTCGCCTCCCGACCGGCGCTCTTCGTCCCGCGTACGCGGCACGCCGCGACCCGCCCGGGTGCGCGCACCACGAGGCGGAGATCGTCTTTGGTGAGCCCCGGGGAGCTCGGAGCGCCGAGGGCTACTGCGGCGGCGGCTCGGCGCCGGCGGCGGGGACGCCTCGCGGGTCGGCGAGCTGCACCTTCTCGCCCGTCTCCGTCCGCGGCCCGGGGACGCCGCGGAACCGGTACGGCGCGGCGTCGTGCCCGGCCTGCAGCAGCCACGCCTGACCGGTGTCCGGTGAGTCGAACACCTGCAGCACTGCCCGCCCCGCGACGTCGACCGGGATGACCGGCACGCCGCTGGCGTCCAGGGCCCCGCGGATGCCGTGGAGGATCGCGGTCTCGGCGAAGCCGGGGCAGAACGCGTTGACCCGGATCCCGTCGGCCTCGAGCGCCGGCCCGAGCGCGCGGACCAGCCCGACGACGGCGTGCTTGTTGGCGCCGTACACCGGGTCGAACGGCACGGCCGTGAGCCCGGCCAGCGACGCGGTGGCGACGATCGACCCGCCGCCGCGACGGCGCAGTGCCGGGAGCGCGGCGTGCACGCCGTACACGACGCCGTCGAGGTTGACACCCATCGCTCGCCGGTAGCGCAGCACGTCGAAGTCGTCGCCGATCCCGCAACCCGTGATCACGCCGGCGTTGAGGAAGACCAGTTCGAGCCCGCCGAACAGCTCCTCGGCGCGCCGGGTGCTCTCGACCACCTCGTCGAACACCGAGACGTCGGCGCGCAGGAAGTGCCCGCCGACCTCCTCGGCCACGGCCCGCCCGGCCTCCTCGGCCACGTCGACGAGGACGACGCGGTCGCCGCGCCGGGCCAGCTGCCGGGCGACCTCCGCGCCGAAGCCCGAGCCGCCACCGGTCAGCAGCGCGGCGCGACCGGTCACAGGGCGCCCGCGGCGACGCCGGCGGGCACCCCCGTCCCCTGCACCCCCGCCGACCCACCGGGCGTCACCCCGCTCAGCACGGCGTCGCTGCGCAGCGGGTCGATCGCGAGGCGCGCGATGCGCTCGCGGTGCTGCGCGCCGTCGCCGTACGCGAACTGCAGGCGCTTCGCGCGCTTAAAGAAGTAGTGCGTGTGGTGCTCCCACGTGTAGCCGATGCCGCCGTGGTACTGGATCATCGCGCTCACCGCGGTGTCGGCGACGTCGCTGGCCTTGGCCTTGGCGACCGACGCCGCGAGCCGCCGGTCGTCGGCGCCGACGTCGAGCGCGTGCGCGGCGTACATCGCCGCGTGCTCGGCCATCGTCACGCCCACGTGCAGGTCGGCGAGGTCGTGCTTGATCGCCTGGAACGAGCCGACCGGGCGGCCGAACTGCACCCGCGTCTTGTCGTACTCCACCGTGTCGTGGAGCGCCCGGCGGGCGGAGCCGACCAGGTCGTTGGCGGCGAGGACCGCGGCGCGGTCCAGCAGGTCGGCGTACGCCCCGCTGGTGTCACTGCCGCTGTCACCGCCGCTCCCGCCCGCGAGCCGCTGCCCCGGCGCCCCGTCGAGCACGACGGTCTGCAGCCGGGTCGAGCGGTCGAGCGCCGCGTGCTCGGTGACCTGCACGCCTGGTCCGCGGGGGTCGACGAGGTGCAGGCTGTCCGGGGTCGCGACGAGCAGGACGTCGGCGGCGGAGGCGTACTCGACCAGCCCGAGGTCGCCGCTCAGCGCGTCGCCGGACGCGGTCGCCGGCGGCAGGTCGAGCGAGCCCGGCCGGGTGAGGGCGACCGCGCCCTTGACCTCCCCGGCGGCCAGGCGGGGGAGCAGGTCCGCCTGCTGCCCGGCCGAGCCGGCGAGCCGGACGGCCTCGGCGAGCAGGACGGTCGACAGCCACGGTCCCGGCACGGCGGCGGCGCCGAACGCCCGCGCGATCACCGCGGCGTCGAGCACTCCGAGGCCGACGCCGCCGTGCTCCTCGGGCACGGTCACCGCGAGCCACCCCTGCTCGCCCACGGCCTGCCACAGGTCGGCCGGCAGGCCGTCGGCGCGCGGGTCGTCGTACTGCTCGCGGACCCGGTCGAGGCCGAACCGGTCGCGCAGGTACGTCCGCACGGCGGCCGCGAGCGCCCGCTGGTCGTCGTCGAAGGCGAACTCCATGGCGGACCCTCCGCTAGCGGGGGAGGCCGAGCACGCGCTCGGCCACGATGTTGCGCTGCACCTGCTGGGAGCCGCCCCAGATCGTGCAGGAGCGCGACCAGATCGCCGCGGTCGTGAGCTCAGCCACCGACATCCCGGGCCGCGGGTCGGGCACCTGGAACCCGGTGCCGAGCACCGCCTCGTACGCGTCCGACACGCGCCGGAACGTCTCGGTCCAGTGCATCTTCGTCATCGACGCGTCGGGGCCGAGGTCCTTGCCGCGGCTCGTCTGCGTGAGCACCGAGTACGAGTGGTACTTCAGGCACTCGAGCTCGACGAGCGCGGACGCGAGCTGCTGGCGCAGGTACGGGTCGTGCACGGCCGGTCGGCCGTCGCGCTCGACCTGCCCGGCGACGCCGACGACCTGCTCCCACATGCGGTGGTACTCGGTGTACTGCCCGATCGCCGAGGAGCCGCGCTCGAACGACAGCAGCAGCATGGCGACCTTCCAGCCGTCGCCCTCGGCGCCGAGCAGCTCGTCGAGCGGGCAGTGCGCATCGGTGAAGAACACCTCGCCGAACTCGCTGGCGCCCGACATCTGCTTGAGCGGCCGAGTCTGGACCCCGGGCTGGTGCATGTCGACGAGCAGCATGGAGATGCCGGCGTGCCGGTCGCCGTTCGGCGCGCTGGTCCGGCCGAGCACGAAGATCTTGTCGCCGTAGACGGCGTTCGTCGTCCAGATCTTCTGGCCGTTGAGGACGTAGCCGTCGTCGGTGCGGTGCGCGCGCAGCTGCAGGGCGGCGAGGTCGGAGCCCGCGCCGGGCTCGGAGAAGCCCTGGACCCAGATGACCTCGTTGTGGAGCAGCGGCGGGATGATCGCCCGCTTCTGCTCCTCCGTCCCGATGGCCATGACCGTGGGCGCGAGGAACGACAGGCCGAGGGGGTTGACCGTCGCCGGGGCGCCGGCGCGCGCCAGCTCCTGGTCGTAGACCGCCTTCATGGTTGGCGTGCCGCCGCGCCCGCCGTACTCCGTCGGCCACATGATCCCGGCGAAGCCGGCGCGTGCCTTGTCGGCCTCCCACTGCCGCCGTACGCCGAAGGCCTCGGCCTCGCTGAGGTCGGCCCAGAACGCGGGCTCGCGCATCTCGCGGGGCAGGTTCGCGTCGAGCCACGCCCGCAGCTCGCGGCGGAACTGCTCGTCCTGCTCGCTGAACCGCAGGTCCACGGGGGCCTCCTCCAGCTGCGGAGCTCCGAAACCGAATCCCGTTCTACTACGCAGCGCAGCCGACCGGCCAGGCGGACGGCGCGAGCGAGACTGGAGCGTGACCTCCGACCCCGGTGCCGAGCCTGACCCCGGCGCACTCCTCGCGCTCGCCAGCGACCTGGCCCGCCGTGCCGGTGCCCTGGCGCTGCAGATGCGCGAGGGCGTGACGGCCGCGGGCACGAAGTCCAGCCCGACCGACGTCGTCACCGCGGCGGACCGGGCCGTCGAGCGGCTGCTGCGCGACGCGCTGCGCGAGGCCCGGCCGGACGACGCGGTGCTCGGCGAGGAGGGCGGCGGCTCGGTCGGCGGGAGCGGGCTGCGGTGGGTGGTCGACCCGATCGACGGCACCGTGAACTACCTGTACGGGCTGCCGCAGTGGGCGGTGAGCATCGCCGTGGAGCGGGACGGCGAGGTGCTCGTCGGGGTGGTGCACGACGTCGTCAGGGACGAGCTGTTCAGCGCGGTGCGGGGGCACGGGGCGTACCTCGGCGACCGCCGGCTGGCGGGCAGCGAGCAGACCGAGCTCGGGCAGGCGCTGATCGCGACGGGCTTCGGCTACGCGGCCCAGCGCCGCGCCGCGCAGGCCGCGCTCCTGCCGGCCCTGCTGCCCGCGGTGCGCGACCTGCGCCGCCTGGGCAGCAGCGCGCTCGACCTGTGCGCGGTCGCGGCGGGGCGGCTGGACGGCTACTTCGAGCAGGGCCTGTCGCCGTGGGACCTCGCCGCCGGCGGCCTCATCGCGCGCGAGGCGGGGGTCCGGGTCGAGGGGCTGCGCGGCAGGCCCGCGGGCTACCCGATGGTGCTCGCGGCCGGCACCGGCGTGTTCGGCCCGCTGCACGACCTGCTCGCCGCCCACGACGCGGACGCCGACCCGGTCGGCGACTTCCCGCGGCCCGACCCGTACGGCTGGTGAGCCGTCGCCGGGTGACCCCGCAGCCGGGTCAGCGGAACAGCGCGCGGACCGTCGTGGCCACCGCCTCGGGCCGTTCCTCGGGCACGAAGTGGCCGCACGACGGCAGCACCTGCACGGTCATGTCGTCGGCGACGTCCTGCCACCCGGCCAGCAGCCGGGGGGTGGCGAGCAGGTCGTCCGCCCCGACGACCATCCGGGTCGGCACGGTGAGCCGGCGGGAGCGGTAGCGGCCGAGGGCGACGGGCAGCGCCTCGCGCAGCACGAACGTGCGGTACAGGCGCGAGCTGGCCCGCGCCCGGGCCGGGTCCTGCAGCACCCGGGCGAAGATCTCCAGGTCCTCGTCGGAGAACGCCTCCTGCCGCGTCGTCGCCGCCCGCATGAAGGTGGTCACGGGCCGGGAGCTGGTGCGCAGCAGCGCCTCGCCGACGAGCGGTGCGCCGAGCACGACCTGGTACGTGCCGCGCCAGTACTGCAGCAGCCGGGCGTCGGGCTGCTGGAAAGGGTGCGTGATGCCGAGCGGCACCAGGCCGCGGAAGCGCTCTGGCGCCCGCAGCGCGGCGAGGAAGCCGATCCAGCCGCCCCAGTCGTGGCCGACGAGCCCGACCTCGGGCAGGTCGAGCGCGTCCAGCAGGCCGAGCAGGTCGCCCGCCAGCTGCTCCTTGTCGTAACCGCCGCGCGGCACGCTCGTCCAGCCCTGCCCCCGCAGGTCGGGCATGACCACGC
>JALYNK010000087.1 GCA_030773235.1 Actinomycetota bacterium
GGCGGGAACGTGTGCTGCCCCGCACACGAACGCGGGCTCGACGTCCTCCCGCGAGCGTGCTGATCGTGCCCCTTGGGCCGCAACGTCTGTCGACCTCGGAGTCCGCGCGCCCCGTCAGCACACGTTCGAGGGGTGCGGTGCCGCTGAGCCGTCAGCCGGCGGCTTCCCGGCTGAGCTCGGCGGCGGCGGCGACGACGGCGTCTGCGTGCAGCCGACCGGGCGAGCGGGTGAGCCGCTCGAGCGGGCCGGACACGCTGACCGCGGCGAGGACGGACCCGTCGCGCCGGCGCACGGGCGCCGACACCGAGGCGACACCCTGCTCGCGCTCGGCCACCGAGTGCGCCCAACCGCGCCGGCGCACCTCCGCCAGCACACGGGGCGTGAACGCCGCCGTGGCGACCAGCGGGTCGTCCGGGGTCCAGGCGAGCAGGACCTGGGCCGCGCTGCCCGCCGTCAGCGGCAGGACGGCGCCGACCGGCACGGTGTCGCGCAGCCCGGTCGCCCGCTCGGCGGCTCCCACGCACACGCGCGACTCGCCCTGGCGCCGGTACAGCTGCGCGCTCTCGCCGGTGGCGTCGCGCAGCCGGGCGAGCACGGGCCCCGCGCGCTCGACGAGGACGTCCTCGGCGCGCGACCCCGCGAGCTCGCCGAGCCGCGGACCCGGGCGCCAGCGCCCCCGGTCGTCGCGGGTCAGCAGCCGGTGGGTCTCCAGCGCCACGGCGAGCCGGTGGGCGGTCGCCCGGGACAGTCCCGTCCGCGAGGTGAGCAGCGCGAGGGTGTCGGCTCCGGACGCGACGGCGCCGAGGACCAGGACGCTCTTGTCAAGCACGCCCACGCCGCTATTCTGTTCCACGTACTGAACCTAGACGTCTCAACGCGTGGGACGCAAGGGATCGGCGGGAGGGCCTCGTGGGCCGCACGCTCGTGGAGAAGGTCTGGGACGCGCACGTCGTCCGGTGCGCGGAGGGCGAGCCCGACCTGCTCTACATCGACCTGCACCTCGTGCACGAGGTGACCAGTCCGCAGGCCTTCGACGGGCTCCGGCTCGCGGGCCGCACAGTCCGCCGCACCGACCTCACGCTGGCGACCGAGGACCACAACGTCCCCACGTCGCGCAACCTCCTCCTCGAGGACCCGGTCAGCCGCACCCAGGTCGAGACGCTCCGGCGCAACTGCGAGGAGTTCGACGTCCGGCTGCTGCCGATGGGCACGCGCGGTCAGGGCATCGTCCACGTCATCGGCCCGCAGCTCGGCGTCACCCAGCCCGGCATGACCATCGTCTGCGGCGACAGCCACACGAGCACCCACGGCGCGTTCGGAGCGCTCGCCTTCGGCATCGGCACCAGCGAGGTCGAGCACGTCCTCGCCACCCAGACGCTGCCCCTCGCGCGGCCGAGGACGATGGCCGTGACCGTCGAGGGCTCGCTGCCGCCCGGGACGACCCCGAAGGACCTGGTCCTCGCGCTCATCGCGCAGGTCGGCACCGGTGGCGGGCAGGGCCACGTCGTCGAGTACCGCGGCCAGGCCTTCCGCGAGATGTCCATGGAGGGCCGGATGACGGTCTGCAACATGAGCATCGAGTGGGGCGCGCGCGCCGGCATGGTCGCGCCGGACGAGAAGACCTCCGCGTACCTGCAGGGCAGGCCGCACGCGCCGCAGGGCGCCGACTGGGACGCCGCGGTCGCCTACTGGAAGACGCTGCACACCGACGACGACGCGCACTTCGACAAGGAGGTGTTCCTCGACGCCAGCACGGTCACCCCGTTCGTCACCTGGGGCACCAACCCCGGGCAGGGCGTGCCGCTGTCGGACGCCGTGCCCGACCCGGAGTCGCTGCCGGTCGGCGCGTCCCGGGACGCGGCGCGGCGCGCGCTGACGTACATGGGGCTCGCGGCGGGGACGCCGATGCGGTCGATCGACGTCGACGCCGTGTTCCTCGGCTCCTGCACGAACGCCCGCATGGAGGACCTGCGCGCGGCCGCGGACGTCCTGCGCGGCCGC
The DNA here is from genome assembly GCA_030773235.1 of Actinomycetota bacterium. Lineage (GTDB taxonomy): Bacteria > Actinomycetota > Actinomycetes > Mycobacteriales > SCTD01 > JALYNK01. The sequence continues at coordinate 2,002 of JALYNK010000087.1, forward strand.
CGGGTCGCCGAGGGCGTGCGGGCGATGGTCGTGCCCGGGTCGATGCTCGTGAAGCTGCAGGCCGAGGAGGAGGGCCTGGACGAGGTCTTCACCGCGGCGGGCTTCGACTGGCGCAACGCCGGCTGCTCGATGTGCCTCGGCATGAACCCCGACATCCTCTCGCCGGGGGAGCGCTGCGCCTCCACGTCGAACCGCAACTTCGAGGGCCGCCAGGGCCGCGGCGGCCGCACGCACCTCGTCAGCCCGGAGGTCGCCGCCGCCACCGCCGTCACCGGCCGGCTGAGCGCGCCGACCGACCTGCCGCCCGTCGAGAGCGAGGCGTGACCGTGGAGCCGTTCCGCACCCACACGGGGACCGCGCTGCCGCTGCGGCGCAGCGACGTGGACACCGACCAGATCGTCCCGAGCGACTGGCTCAAGCGCGTGGAGCGCACCGGGTTCGGCGTCGCGCTGTTCAGCCAGTGGCGCGAGGACCCGTCGTTCGTCCTCAACGACCCCGCGTACGCCGGAGCCACGGTGCTGGTGGCGGGAGAGAACTTCGGGACCGGCTCGTCGCGCGAGCACGCCGTGTGGGCGCTGACGGACCACGGCTTCCGCGCCGTCGTGAGCCCGCGCTTCGGCGACATCTTCCGCAGCAACGCGCTCAAGGGCGGGCTGCTGCCGGTGCAGCTGCCGGCCGACGTCGTCGAGCGGCTCATGTCCCTCGTCGAGGCCGAGCCGGCCACGCCGGTCACGGTCGACCTGGAGGCGCGCGAGGTGCGGGCGGGCGACGTCGTCGCGGCGTTCGAGCTCGACGACTTCACGCGCTGGCGGCTCATGGAGGGGCTCGACGACATCGGGCTGACCCTGCGCCACGAGGACGCCGTCGAGGCGTACGAGTCCCGCCGGCCGGCGTTCCTGCCCCGGACGCGCTGACCGCGGCCGGTCGGCGTCGAGCCGGTCAGTCCGGCAGCGGCAGGGTCCACAGCGTCAGGGCCACAACGCGTCCCTGCTCCAGGCGCAGGTGCACGCGCTGACCGGTGCGCAGCCGTCGCAGCGGAGCGGCGACCGCCTCGGCCGCGTACGGCAACTCGGTGCCGTCGTCCAGGAGCACCGAGCCGCCGCCCGCGTGCCACTGCTTGACCGTGGCCTGCCGCACGTCGGCGCTCACGCCAGCTTCGCCAGCACAGCGGCGGTCGCCGGCCCGACCCCGAGGGCGCGGGCCTGCTCCAGGTCGTCGGGGGTGTCGACGTCGCAGCGCAACGACGGCGCCCCGTCGAGCTCCGCCGCGCCCTGCGCGCGGTGGCGCGCGCGGGAGCCCGCACCGAACGCGGGCGCCAGGTCGGTCCCGGGCGCGGCAGCGAGGAGAGTCGTGCCGGTGCCGGCGGCGTCCGCGACGAGCGACCGCCCGCCGAGCGCCTGCGCCGCGCCGAGCGCGGCGTCGAGATCGTCGGCGCGCAGTGCCGGGAGGTCCGCCGACAGCGCCGCCACCCCGCGGTCGCCGGACCGGCGCAGCAGGCCCGCCCCGTGCGCGAGCGCGGGGTTGAGGCCGGCCGAGGGCTCGTCGGGCACGACGCGCACCCCGGGCCGGGCGAGGCCGGCGGCGCGCGGGTCGTCGCTCACGACGAGCACCCGCTCGACGGTCCGCGCCCGCAGCGCCGCAGCGACGACGTCGGCGGCGAAGGCCAGGGCGAGGTCCGCCCGGCCGGCGTCGCCGTACGCCTGCAGCCGGGTCTTGGCCAGGGCGAGCAGCTTCACGGGCACGACCACGCCCCAGCCCGTCACGGCCCCAGTCTGGGGTCCGCGCGGCGCCGCTCCGCCGACCCGCGGGGTGGGCTCCTCGACACCGGGAGGCGCCACCAGCGACACTCGCCACGACGGGAGTAGCGGGAGCGCCCGGACGGACGCGCCGCCGGACCCGGCACCGCGCGACAGGGGCGGGCCGGCCGGGCCGCGAGGCGCAGGAGGACCACGTGACGCGAGCGGCGGTGCTCGGCACCGGGTCGTGGGGAACGGCGTTCAGCAAGATCCTCGGCGACGCGGGGACGGACGTCGTGCTCTGGGCGCGCCGCGAGGAGCTCGCCAGGGCGGTCCGCGAGCGGCACGAGAACCCGGAGTACCTGCCGGGCGTACGCCTGCCCGACAACGTGACGGCGGTCAGCGACCCGCGCGAGGCGGTCGCCGGGGCCGCGTTCGTCGTGCTGGCGCTGCCGTCGCAGAGCCTGCGCGACAACCTCGCCCCGCTCGCGGCCGCACTGCCGGGCGACGCCCTGCTCGTCAGCCTCGCCAAGGGGGTCGAGCTCGGGACCAGCAAGCGCATGAGCGAGGTGGTGCGCGAGGTCGCCGACGTGCCCGAGGAGCGGGTCGCCGTGGTCACGGGGCCGAACCTCGCCCGTGAGATCGCCGCGGGGCAGCCCGCGGCGTCGGTCGTGGCGTGCACCGACCTCGACGCCGCCACGCGGCTGCAGGCGTGCGTCACCACGCCGTACTTCCGGCCGTACACCAACCGCGACGTCGTCGGCTGCGAGCTCGGCGGCGCCGTCAAGAACGTCATCGCGCTCGCGGCCGGCATGGCCGAGGGCATGGGGTTCGGGGACAACACCCGGGCCACCCTCATCACCCGCGGCCTCGCGGAGACGGCGCGGCTGGGCGTCGCGCTCGGGGCGGACCCGCTGACCTTCGCCGGACTGGCCGGGCTCGGCGACCTGGTCGCCACCTGCAGTTCCCCGCTCTCGCGCAACCGGACGTTCGGCGAGCGCCTCGGCCGCGGGGAGACCGTCGAGCAGGCCGCGCAGCGCACCCGGCAGACCGCGGAGGGCGTGAAGAGCTGCCGGTCCGTGCTCGACCTCGCCCGCAAGCACGACGTCGACATGCCGATCACCGAGCAGGTCGTGGCCGTCTGCCACGGGGGCGTGTCGCCGCGCGACGTCCTCCGCGCCCTCATGACCCGCGAGGCCAAGAGCGAGTAGCGCGCCCGGCGTGGAGCAGAGCGCACCGGTCCCGGCGGCCCTAACGTGCGGCCGGTGAAGCGCACCCGCGTCGTCGTCCTGCTCGGAGGACGCAGCACCGAGCACGCCGTGTCCTGCGTGTCCGCCGGCAGCGTGCTCGCCGCGCTCGACCGGGAGCGCTACGACGTCGTGACCGTCGGCATCACGCCCGAGGGCCGCTGGGTGCTCGTGCCCGACGACCCGGCGCTGCTCGCGCTGAGCGGCCGGGAGCTGCCGTCGGTCAAGGACGGTCAGGCGGTCGCGCTGCCGGGCGACCCCACGGTCGGCGGGCTGGTGCCGCTCGAGGACGGACCCGGGCTGCTGGGCCGGGTGGACGTCGCCTTCCCCGTGCTGCACGGGCCGTGGGGCGAGGACGGCACGGTGCAGGGGCTGCTCGAGATGGCCGGCGTGCCGTACGTCGGCAGCGGCGTGCTGGCCAGCGCGGCGGCGATGGACAAGGCCGTCGCGAAGGTACTGCTGCGCGCGGCGGGCCTGCCCGTGGCCGACGCCCTCGTCGTCCGGCGGGGCGCCCCCGTCGACGAGGAGGCGCTGCTCGCGCTCGGGCTGCCGCTGTTCGTCAAGCCCGCCCGGGGCGGGTCGAGCATCGGCATCAGCCGGGTGACGACCGCCGACGAGCTGCGCCCGGCGCTGGAGCAGGCCTGGCGGGCCGACCCCAAGGTGCTCGTCGAGGCCGCCGTGACCGGTCGCGAGGTCGAGTGCGGCGTGCTCGACGGGCCGGACGGGCCGCGGACCACCCTGCCCGGCGAGATCCGGGTCGCCGGCGACCGGTCGTTCTACGACTTCGAGGCGAAGTACCTCGAGGACGCCACCGAGCTCCTCGTCCCGGCCGACCTGCCGGAGGGCGTGGCGGCGCGGCTGCAGGAGGCGGCGGTCGCGGCGTTCCGCGCGCTGGAGTGCGAGGGGCTCGCCCGGGTCGACTTCTTCGTGGCGCCGGACGGCGCCCTCACGGTCAACGAGGTCAACACCATGCCCGGCTTCACGCCCACGTCCATGTACCCGCGGATGTGGTCAGCGTCGGGCGTGGCCTATCCGGAGCTCGTCGACCGGCTGGTCCAGGACGCGCTGCGACGGGGCACCGGCCTGCGCTGACGCGCTCAGCGCTCCGGAACGGTGTCGAGCACCGGAACGGCCAGCCCCTGCACGGCCTGCGCGTCGTACGCGTCCGGCACCGTGATCTCGACCGGAACGCGGCGGTCGCGCGTCGTGAAGCGGCTCGCCGCGCCGACGTCGTCGACGAGGAACTGCAGCAGCCGCCCGTCGGGAGGGCCCAGCGTGACCGGCTCGCCGTCGATGCCCGGACGGCCGGCGGGAGCGACCCCGCAGCGCAGGACCAGGGGCGGATCGCCCCAGGCGGCGGCGCGCGCGGGGTCCCCGGTGACCGGGCGGCGCGCCAGGTCCAGGCCGAGCACGTCGGGGAGCGCCGCCGTCAGCCGGGCGCACGCCGCGCGGGCCTGCGCCCCCGCGGGCGGCACCTGCACCTCGACCGGAC
>JALYNK010000088.1 GCA_030773235.1 Actinomycetota bacterium
CCGCCTGGTCGGCCTCCCGCGCGGGCTGTCCCGGCACGTCGTGCGCTTCGTGCAGGTCGCCGACACGGTCTACGCGGTCAAGGAGATCGGGGAGTTCTCGGCCCGCCGCGAGTACGCGCTGCTGCGGGCGCTGGAGCGCCGCCGGGTGCCCAGCGTGCAGGCCGTGGCGCTCGTGGAGGGCCGGAGGTCGGACGACGGTGAGCCGCTGGAGACAGCGCTCGTCACGCGCCACCTCGAGTTCTCGCTGCCGTACCGCGCGCTGTTCTCCCGGACGCTGCGCCCCGCCACGGCGCTGCGGCTGCTCGACGCGCTCGCGGTCCTGCTCGTCCGGCTGCACCTCGCCGGCATCTACTGGGGCGACTGCTCGCTGTCGAACACCCTCTTCCGCCGGGACGCGGGCGCGTTTGCCGCGTACCTCGTCGACGCCGAGACGGCCGAGCAGCACGACGGTCTGTCGTCCGGCGCCCGCACGTACGACGTCGACATGGCGCGGACGAACATCATCGGCGAGCTGCTCGACCTGCAGGAGGGGTCGCTGTTCGACCCCGAAGGCGACCCCCTGGCCATCGGCGACAGCATCGCCTCGCGCTACCGCGAGCTGTGGTCCGCGCTCACCGACGCGGAGCTCGTCCGGCCCGGCGAGCGGCACCGCATCGAGGCGCGGGTCCGCTGCCTCAACGACCTGGGGTTCGACGTGGCGGAGCTCGACATGGCCACCGGCGTCGACGGCGGCGCGGTGCGCATCCAGCCCAAGGTGGTCGACGCCGGGCACCACGCCCGCCGGCTGCTGCGCCTCACCGGGCTCGACGTCGAGGAGAACCAGGCCCGGCGGCTGCTCAACGACCTCGACGCCTACGGCGCCCGCAGCGCGCAGCGCGCCGAGGGCGACCAGGTCGCGGCGCACCGCTGGCTCACCGAGGTGTTCAACCCGGTCGTCATGTCCGTGCCGCGCGAGCTGCGGCGCAAGCTCGACCCCGCGGAGGTGTTCCACGAGGTCCTCGAGCACCGGTGGTTCCTGTCCGAGGCGGCCGGGCGCGACGTGGGGCTGCGCGCCGCCGTGCAGAGCTACGTCGACTCGGTGCTGCGGCACAAGCCGGACGAGAAGGCCGTCCTCGTGCCGCTGGTGGACGGCCCGGAGCCGGTCCCGGACGGCACGGTGCCCTGACTCCGCGACCTAACCTGCCCCTCGTGACCGCTGGCCCGCTCGCCCCTCTGCCGCCGCTGGGCTTCGGGACGGCGACGTCCTCGTACCAGATCGAGGGGGCGGTGCACGCCGACGGCCGCGGCCCGTCGATCTGGGACACGTTCTGCGCGCGGCCCGGCGCGGTGCTCGACGGCTCCGACGGCGCGACCGCCTGCCGGTCCTACGAACGGCTCGACGACGACCTGGCGCTGCTGACCGGCCTCGGCGTCCGGTCGTACCGCTTCTCGGTCGCCTGGCCCCGGGTGCAGCCGTCCGGCAGGGGGCCGGGAGAGGAGCGCGGCCTCGGCTACTACGACCGGCTCGTGGACGGCCTGCTCGCCCGCGGGATCCGCCCGCTGCCGACGCTCTACCACTGGGACCTGCCGCAGGCCCTCGAGGACGCGGGCGGCTGGCCGGTGCGCGACACCGCCGCCCGCTTCGCCGAGTACGCCGAGGTCGTCGCCGGCCGGCTCGGCGACCGCGTGCAGACGTGGGCCACGCTCAACGAGCCCTGGTGCTCGGCCTTCCTCGGCTACGCCGCCGGGGTGCACGCGCCAGGTCGGCAGGACCCCGAGGCCGCGCTCGCCGCCGCCCACCACCTGCTGCTGGCGCACGCGCTGGGGGCTCAGGCGATGACCGCGCAGCGCGGCGGGCTCGAGGTCGGGATCGTGCTCAACCTCGCGCCGGTGCGGCCCGAGCCCGACGTCGACCCGCTCGTGACCGACGTCGTCGACGCGATCCAGAACGAGCTGTGGCTCGGCGCTCTCGCGGACGGCCGCTATCCCGACCTGCTCACCGCCCGGTCGGAGGGCCTGCGCGCCGTCGTGCGCCCCGGCGACCTCGACGCTGTCCGGGGCTCGGCCGCCTGGCTCGGCGTCAACTACTACACACCGCTGCGTCCCGGCCGGCCCGGCGGCGGGGGCGCTGTGGGCCAGGCCCGCGACGCGTACCCGTACGCCCCGGACTTCGCCTTCCACCCCCGGCCGCCGCACACCGCGATGGGCTGGGAGGTGGACGCGAGCGGCCTGTCCGACCTGCTCCTCGCCGTCGCGCGCCGGCTGCCCGGCCTCCCGCTGCGGGTCACGGAGAACGGCGCGTCGTTCCCGGACGCCGACCGCGACGCCGCCGGGGTCGTGCAGGACGACGACCGCATCGCCTACCTGCGCGAGCACCTCGCCGCGGTCGAGCAGGCCCGGGCGGCCGGCGCTCCGGTGCTCGACTACCTCGCCTGGTCGCTCATGGACAACTTCGAGTGGGCCGAGGGCTACACGCAGACCTTCGGGCTGGTGTCCGTCGACCTCGACACCGGCCGGCGCACGCCCAAGGCGTCGTACGCCTGGTACGCCGCGCACGTGGCCGGAGCCGCCGCCGCGCCGTGACCGACCCGGACGCGGCTGAGGCGGGGCCCGAGCGGCGTCCGCGGGGCGCGCTCGCCGTGCTTGTGGCCGGCGCGCTGCTCGCCGCCGGGCTGCTCGGCGACGCGCAGGTGCGGGAGCGGGAGGTCGACGCGCTGCTCGCGCGGGCGTCGTCCGGCGTCGAGAGCGTGCGGTACGCCGACGGCCGCGTCCGCGGCGTGCTGCGGTACTCCGCACCCGCGCTGCAGTCGCCGCAGGTGCGGCCGGAGGTCCGCACCAGCCTGCGGGACATCGTCCGCCGCGAGGCGGGCGGACAGGTCGAGGCGCTGCGGTCCGAGCGGCGCGCCGCGGCCGACGTCCGCGTGCTCCCGTGGCACGGCCGGCAGCGGGAGGCCCGGGCGCGGTGGCTCGCCTACCTCGACGTGCGCGTGGCGTACCTCGAGAGCGTGGCGGCCGACTTCGGTGCGCTCTACCGCCCGCACCCGGAGCTCGCGCAGGCCCGGGACAGCGCGGAGCAGGCCTACACCCGGGCCGCCCCGCGGCGGGCCGGACAGGTGCGCGAGGTGTTCGGCCCGTGAGGCCCCGGAGACGCGCGGGAGCCCCCGTCGCCGCGCGACAGGGGCTCCCGGAGCGGGTGCGTCAGCCCTTCAGGCCACCGGCCAGCAGGCCGCGGACGAAGAACCGCTGCAGCGACAGGAAGACCGCCACTGGGACGATGATCGAGACGAACGCGCCGGCCGACAGCAGGTGCCAGGCGTTTCCGCGCGTACCGCTGAGGTTCGTGATGCCCACGGTGATCGGGGCCACGTCCGTGCCGCCGCCGGCGAAGGTCAGGGCCACGAGCAGGTCGTTCCACACCCAGAGGAACTGGAAGATCGCGAACGCGGCGAGCGCCGGGGTGAGCAGCGGCAGCAGCACCCGGGTGAGGATCTGCACGTGGCGGGCGCCGTCCATGCGGGCCGCCTCGATGAGCTCCTTGGGGATCTCGCGCATGAAGTTGTGCAGCAGGAACACCGCCAGCGGGAGCGCGAAGATCGAGTGGGACAGCCAGATCGTCCAGAACGAGCCGGCCAGGTCCGCCTTGACGTAGAGCTGCAGCAGGGGGATGAGCGTGACCTGGATCGGCACGATCTGCAGCGCGAAGACCAGGACGAAGAGCAGGTTCTTGCCCTTGAAGTCGGTCCAGGCGAAGGCGTACGCGGCGAGCAGCGCGAGGCAGACCGGGATCACGACCGCCGGGATCGTGATGATGAAGGAGTTCACGAAGTAGTCGGCGAGCCCACCGGGGCCGGTCAACGCGGCCCGGTAGTTGTCGAGCGTCACCACGGGGTTGGAGAAGAACGTCCACCACCCGCTGGTGCGGATCTGGCGCTCGGGGCGGAACGACGACACGAGCAGGCCGAAGGTCGGCAGCGTCCAGAGCACTGCCAGCACGACGGCGGCCAGCGACGCCCAGGGCGAGGTCAACCGCTTCTTGGCCCCGCCGGCCGCGGCGCTGACCGCGGCGAAGTTCGGGGCGCTGGTGGTCGGCGTCGCCGCCGTGGGTGCAGCGGTTGTCATCGTGCCTCCGAGGACCGCAGCTGGCGGATGTTGTAGAAGACGATGGGCATCACGAGCAGGAACAGCAGCACCGCGAGCGCGCTGCCGAGCCCCTGGTTGTCCGACCGGAAGCTCTGGCTGTAGAACTCGTTCGCGATCACGCTCGTGCCGAACCGGCCGCCGGTCATGACCTGCACGATGTCGAAGATCTTCAGCGTCGCGATGCCGATTGTCGTCAGCACGACGACGAGAGCAGGCCGGATGCTCGGCAGCGTCACGTAGCGGAACATGCCGAGCGCCCGCACGCCGTCGAGCCGGGCGGCCTCGACGATGTCGTCCGGGATCGCCTTGATGGCGGCCGAGAGCACGGTCATCGCGAACCCGGCCTGGACCCAGATCAGGATGACGATGAGGAACAGGTTGTTCCACGGCTCGTTGAGCAGCCACTGCTTCGGCTCGCCGCCGAGCGACACGACGACCTGGTTCAGCAACCCGATCTGCCGGACGTTGCCCTGCGCCGGGCGGTACTCGTACACGAAGCGCCAGATGATCGACGCACCGACGAACGAGATCGCCATCGGCAGGAAGATGAGGGCCTTCGCCGGCCCCTCAAAGCGCGACCGGTCGACGAGGATGGCGTACAGCAGCCCGATCGCCGTGGCGACGAACGGAGTGATCACGACCCACATGACGGTGTTGCGCAGCACGACCAGCTGACCGGGGTCGGTGAATATCTGCTGGTAGTTCTCGACCCCGACGAACGCCGAGCCCGCGGCGTCGAAGAACGACTGGTAGATCGTGCGCAGCCCGGGATAGATCAACCCGACGAGCAGCGCCAGGACCATGGGCGCCAGGAAGATCGCGGCGACCGCCGGGTCGGCCTTGCGGCCGCTGAAGCGACTGGCGATGAACAGAATGACGCCCACCACCGCCGCGAACAGCAGGACCGCGAAGCCCATCTGCAAGAACTTCTCAGACGTCGTCACGAGGGACGCGTCACCTCCTCATGACGGGGGGCGGACCGGGCGCGTCGTCGCGTCCGGTCCGCCCCTGCCGAGCCGGAGCGTTTCAGCCCCCGGCCTCGTGGACGACCACTACCTCTTCGGCCAGGCCTTCTCGATGTTGTCCACCGTCTGCTGCGTACTCTGCCCCGTGATCCAGTTCGTCGCCTGCTTCCAGTAGGCGTTCGAGCCGATCGCGGCCGGCATCTGGTCGGAGCCGTCGAAGCGGAAGACCGCCTTCGGGTCCTTGAAGATGCTCGCGGCCAGCTTGTCGATCGGGCTGGCCAGCAGGTTGGCGTCGAGGCCCTTGTTGGCGCTCACCCAGCCGCCCTCGGGCGTGGCCCGGGCCTTCTCGTTGGCCCAGGTGTCGGAGGACAGGAAGGTCTGGAACGCCTGCGTCTCCGGCTTGTCGTTGAACGCGAGGATGAACTCGCCGCCGCCGAGGACCGGCTTGGTGGCGGTGTCCTTGCTCGGCAGGTAGAAGGCGAAGACGTCGCCGTCGGGAGCGACCTTCGTGCCCTTCGGCCAGTTCGCGGCGTAGAAGCTCGCCTGGCGGTGCAGCGAGCAGGTGCCGTCGAGGATCGGCAGGCCGGCCTCCTGGAAGGTGGCCGTCGCGATGCTGCGGACGTCGCCGAGACCGCCGTTCACGTACTGGCCGTTCCTGAGATAGGACCCCACGCCGTCGAGCGCGGCGGCCGACTCCGGGCCGTTGAACGGGATCTCGTGCTTGACCCACCGGTCGTAGACCTCGGGGCCCGACAGGCGGAGCATGAAGTCCTCGTGCCAGTCGGTGATCGGCCAGCCGGTGGCCTCACCGCTCGCGATGCCGGCGCACCACGGCTTCTTGCCGTCGACGACCATGCGGTCCGAGAGCGCCTTGAGCTCGTCGAGCGTGTTGGGGACCTGGTAGCCCTTCTCCTGGAACTCGGTGGGCGAGTACCAGACCAGCGACTTGAGGTTGGCCCCCAGCGGCGCGGCGTAGAACTGGCCGTTGACGGTGCCGTAGCCCTTCCAGTTCTGGTCCCAGAACTTGTCGACGTTGGCCGACACGCCCTGCGGAGCGGGCTTGGTGCGGCCGGTGTCGACCAGCTGCTTGAGCAGGCCCGGTTGCGGCACGATCGCGATGTCGGGCGGGTTGCCCGCCTTGGCGCGCACCAGCACCTGCGTCTCGAAGGCCTTGTCGCCCTGGTAGTCGATCTCGGCGCCGGTGCACTTCTCGAACTTCTTGTACGAGTCCATCTGCGGCTCGTCCTCGGGCGTGACGATGCTGGTGTAGATCGTCACCTTCTTGCCCTGTAGCTGGCCGTACTGCGAATAGGGGGCGCAGTCGCCGCCGGCGGCCGCGCCGGCC
>JALYNK010000089.1 GCA_030773235.1 Actinomycetota bacterium
GGCCCGGCGGCAGGCGCAGCAGCCGGAGCGCCGGGCCGGTCGTCGAGCTCGTCCTGCCAGCCGGCGAGCACGTCGTCGACGTCGAGCTCCGGCGCCGAGCCGGCGACCTCGCACCACACCGTCTTCCCGGTCCCGGTGAGCGCCTGCACGCCCCAGTGCGCGCTCAGTCGCGCCACCAGGTGCAGTCCGCGACCCGTTGCGGCGGTCGTGCCGTACGGCACGGTGCGCGGCAGCACCGGAGACCGGTCGGACACCGCGAGCCGCACGGCGTCGCCGGAGCGGGCCAGCTCCACGACGAACTCCGTCGCGGCGTGCAGCACGCTGTTGGTCGCCAGCTCGGACACGCACAGCTCCGCGGCGTCGACCACGTCCTCGGGCACCGCGGACAGCAACTGCTCCCGGACGTACCGCCGGGCCCGGGGCACGCTCGGCCCCACCGGCGGCAGCCGCAGGCCCCGCTCCGGCCACGCCGCCGTTCCCGCGGTGGTCACGCTGCGCATTGTGCCGGTGCAGGCCGCGCACGCTCAACGTCGCTCACCCGAGCGTGGACGTCGGCACGCCTCGTCGGGCTGCGGCTCACGTCCGACCGTCCGAGGTTGTCGACCACGCAGCAGGGCAGGGGAGCGTGGTGCCTCGCACCCAGCTCGCCCTGCCGGTCGCGCTTCGACGGGGTGTCGCGTCGGGGCTCGCCGGCACGGCGGTGACGACGGCCTTCCAGGAGCTCGTCGAGATGCCGATCACCGGTCGCGGTGACAGCTACGCACCGGCGGACCTCGCCGCGAAGGTGCTGCGCATCAGCCCGCGCAGCGAGCGGGGCCGCACCCGGTTGAACTGGGCCGTGCACGTCGCGCTCGGCGGCATGTGGGGCGCCGCGCACGGCGTGGCCGCCGCCAGCGGGCTCAGCGGGACGCGAGCGGTGCTGAGCGCGTTCACCACCGTGTACACCGCGGACGTCGTGCTGAACACCGCGCTCGCCTGTACACCCCCTCCCGCTGGTCCCGCCGCGATTGGGCCATCGACGTCACCGACAAGTTCGTGCAGGCCGTGGCGACCGGAGTGCTGTTCGAGACGGTCGTGAAGCCGCGCACCCGCTAGCCGACGCACGACGGCTCGCCGAACACGGGGGATTCCCCACGACCACCAGGAGCACCCGCGGCAGCCTGATCCTGACCCTGCCGGCGGCGAGGCCCGCCGGTGACGGCGGTCGGGCGTGGCGCAGGCGGCTGCGCCTCAGACCGGGGTGGCAGCGCTGCTACCGGACGTGCGTCTTCGCCGCGGGGCTGCTGCTGGTCGTCGCGGCCGCGGCGCTGTGGCTCTTCTCGGTGCTGCTGATGCTGCCGCTGGTTGCTCGCAGGTCTCTGGCTCTGGTCGACCGAGTTGCTGGGGTCGACGCCTCTTCGAGGCCGTGCGCGCGCGGGCGCGGCGACTACGGGCCCGCGCCAGTGCCCGACCGACCAGATGGGCGGCGATCACCCTGGGCGGTCTGACCGCCGGCGGGGCGGCGTCCTGGGCACTCGGGCACTTCCAGGTGCTGGACCGCGCCAGGACGGCCGTCGGGCTGTGACCGGTTCAGTCGGCGGCGCAGGAGCACGGCGGGGCCGGCACGACAGCGCCGGCCCCGCCGGTCGGACTAGCTGCGGAACACGTCCTTCACGTTCTCGCCGGCCTGCTTGAGGTTCGCAGCGCCCTGGTCGGCCTTGCCCTCGGCCTCGAGCTTCTCGTTGCCGGTGGCCTTGCCCGCGGCCTCCTTGGCCTGCCCGGCCAATTCCTCGGCCTTGTTCTTCGCCTTGTCGGTGAAGCTCATGGGGTCTCCGTTCGTGGACGCCGCGCGTCCGTTGAGCAGTTGACGCCGGCGCGGTCACGCCGGCAGGTGGGTGGGTTCAGCTGCCGTACGGCTCGAACGCGGCCTTGTCGACCTTGCGGTGGAACCGCATGCCGGCGAGGCCACCGAGGATCGCGCCGAGCAGGCTGGCGCCGGCGACGGCCAGCAGCGTGATGAGCCCGGCAGTGGTGATGTCGGAGCCGCTGGCGGGGATGCGGGGGAAGCTGTTGAGCTGGCTGAGGACGTCGTACTGCGCGCCCGCGACGGTTCCGATCACGGCCACGACGACGGCGATCAGCAGCGCCCACAGCCACACGGCCAGGCCCTGCCGCAGACCCTGGAAGCGGGCCATCCGGCCGGCGACGTAGCCGCCGCAGTAGTACGAGACGAACAGCACGACCAGCAGGACGATCCCGCCGACCAGACCGACGGTCTGCGCGGTCTGCCCGCTCGAGGTGGCCTGACCGGCCGCGTCGCTGGCGGAGGTGCCGGTGGTGACCCCGACCGCGGTGCCGGCCGCCGCGACCAGCGCGGTGAGCAGCACGGCGGTGCCGGTGGCGGTGAGCCAGCCGAAGAACGCCGAGCCCCACTTGATCCCGCCGAACTGCTCCTTCTGGCGCTTCGTGGCCTGCTTGCGGTCCTGCGGCACCGTGGGGTCGAGGGCGGGCACAGCCGGGCCGGGCGTGGCGCGTGTCGCGCTGCTGTCGCTGGTGATGGGAACGCTTCCGGGCTCGGTCAACGTCGTGCCTTTCTCGGGGAGAGCCGGGACAGGGTCGGTCCCCCGGCTCGTTCCGGCTACCCGCTGCCTTACGGGCTAAGCCGAGGAGCGGCCGGGCCCCGGTGCCGCCGGCCGTTGTCCGGGCAGGGTGTCGAGAGGCACGGTGGTCCGTGCGACCGCGCTCTGCTCGGCATCCTGCCTGCGCAGAACTGGCGCTCGGCAGGTACAACCTGCGGAGAACGGTGCACCGTCTTCCCCAGCTCCACTGGTCGCGTCCGAGCTGCACGAGCTGAGGGGGGCCTCTTGCCCGCGACCTCGCGAGCCCGGGCCCGCGCGCTGAGCGGGTGGGCGTGACACCGCCGTCCCGGCGGCGGCTGTCCCGACAGCTGATCGTCGCCGCGGCGCTGGAGCTGATCGACACCGAGGGCCTCGGCGGGCTCAGCATGCGCCGGGTCGGCCAACGCCTCGGGGTGGAGGCGATGAGCTTGTACGGCTACGTCGCCAACCGCGAGAAGCTGCTCGACGCGGTGGTGGACAGCCTCCTCGAGGAGCTGTGGGCCGATCCACGGGTGCAGTTCCAGCCCGAGAGCGGCTGGCAGGACTACCTGCACCGGCTCGCCTACGGCGTGCGCCGCTTCGCCGTCGCCCACCCCCGCGCGTTCCCGCTGGTCGCCACCCGCCCGCCGGACGCGCCGTTCGTCCGTCCCCCGCTGCGCTCGCTGCGCTGGGTCGACGCGTTCCTGCACGCGCTGCGCAGCGCGGGGTTCACCGACGAGGCGGTGCTGTACGCCTACCGGTCCTTCACCAGCTTCCTGCTCGGGCACCTGCTCCTGGAAGCCGGCGCACTTAGCGCGGAGGACCCGGCCGTGGACGCCCTGCCGGACGAGCCGCTGCCCCCCGACGCCCCCAACCGCGACACCGCCGACCCCACCGACCGGGGCGAGGACGTGCAGGAGAGTGACGTCGCGACCGCGGCGATCGCCGGCGCGCCGCTGCACGACGCTGCCGCCGCCGAGCCGCCGGTGCTGCCGTCCGCCGCGGTCACGCAGATCGATGCGCAGCAGTACCCGCTGGTCGCGGAGTTCGCCGACCGGCTGGCCGAGGACCGGGCCGAGCAGGAGTTCGCGGACGGACTGCAGAACCTGCTCGCCCGGCTGGCCGCGCACCCCGGCGCCGGGCCCGGTCCGTCCGCGCAGCGGACGGCCGACCACTCGCGGCACAGCACCGCGTTCCGCTCGTCCTCCTGAGGCGCGAGCCGGCGCAGCGAGCGCTCAAGCCGAGCCGTGCCGGCGCCGAGACGAGCAGCAGGACCGGACGGTGCGGGAACACCGGCCGGCCCTGCTGCTGCAGTGCTGCTGCGTCTAGGGGACGCCTCGTGTCCAGGTCCAGGTCCTGCCGAGCACCGGTCACTCCCTCTGCCCCAGGGAGCGACCCGGTGCGCTCCGTCAGCGCCGGCAGTCGCCTCGGTCCATCTGGTCCTCTCCTGCCGTGACCGTTCCCAGCCCCGCGCGCGGTGCCACCGCCCCCGCTGCGTCTCGAGCCGCGACGGCGGGCTGCGCGACGCGCCGGGAGCTGCCTGGGCTGCTGACCGCCGCTGCCGTGTCCCTGATCGGGGACCAGCTCGCGCGCTTCGCGCTCGCCGTGCTGGTGCTGCAGCGCACCGCCTCACCCGCCCTGTCCGCGGCCGTGTACGCCAGCACCTACCTGCCGCTGGTCGTCGCCGGCCCGCTGCTCGGCGGGCTCGCCGACCGACTGCCGCGGCGCCGCGTGCTCATCGCCGCCGACCTGCTGCGCGCCGGGCTGTTCACGCTCATGGCCGTGCCCGGGCTGCCGCTGACCGCGGTGCTGCTGCTCGTCCTGACCGCCACCACGATCGACGCGCCCTTCACCGCCGCGCGCAGCGCGCTGATGCGCGACGTCACCGGCGACGACGACGGCTACCAGCGCGGTACCGGGCTGGACGAGGCCCTGGACAGCAGCGGGCAGGTCCTGGGCTTCGCCGCCGCCGGACTGGTCCTGCTCGTCCTCACCCCCTCCGCCGCGCTGCTGCTCAACGCCGCCACCTTCGCCGCCAGCGCGGCACTGCTGCGCCTCACGCTGCGCCACCGCCCGGCCGCCTCACCCAGCCGAAGCGGGCACGACGGCTGGTGGCCGCGGCAGCGCACCCGCGCCGCCACCGCGCTGCGCGACGCCCGCACCGGCTGGCACGCGGCGCTGTCCCCGGCCAGCCGCCGCCCCCTGCTGCTGACCTGGGCGGGCCTGTCCTGCGCCGTCGCACCCGAAGCGCTCGCCGTCGCCTGGGCCGCCGACCTCGGCGCCGGAACGCTCGGTGCCGGGTTGCTGTTCGCCGCCGCGCCCGCCGGCAACGTGCTCGGACTGCTGCTCGCCCGCCGCCTGCCCGGCCCGGCCGCGCGCCGCGCGCTGCTGCCGCTCACCCTGCTCAGCCTGCTCCCGCTCACCCTGTGTCTGCTCGACCCGCCGCTGCCCGTCGCGCTGCTGCTCGTCGCGCTGTCCGGCGCCGGCACCTGCTTCAGCCTGCTGGCCCGCGTCGAGTTCGTCCGCACCCTCACGCCGCAGCACCGCGGTCGCGCGTTCGCCGTGGCCGCCGCCGGCGTCACCGTCACCCAAGGCCTCGGCGTGGCCGGCGCCGCCCTCGCCGTCACCCGGCTCAGCCCCGCCGCCGCGGTCGCCACCGCGGCCACCACCGGACTGCTGCTGGTCCTGCTCGCCGAGCACTCCTGCCGCCCGCGCACACCCGATCGCGGCCTCCCGCGCGCGGTGGGCGCCCGGCGTACGAGCACGGTCGCAGCGGACCTCCCCGCCCCGGCGCGGGCGAGCGCCTGCTGACCGCGGGCCGAGGAGGAGAGGACGCGAGGCCCCGGCGCGGTCGTCGCGACGGCTCACGCGGGTCGTCCGGGCCGGGACTCAGCCCTGCCAGTACCGCCGGACCGGTACGGCCAGGCCGTCCCGGACGAACGCCTCGAGGTCCTCGGGCCGTGCGGTGCGCAGGAACTCGGTCAACTGGTCGGCCAGCGTGTCCCGGCTCAGCGACTGCTCCACCCACTGCATCGCCAGCAGCAGCCCGAGCAGCAGCCACGGCAGCAGGAACGCCACGGCCAGGACCACGCACTCATCGTCCTCCTCGTGCACGGACCTGTCCCGCGATCGACGAGTCCGGCTCACACACGGCCCTCCGGCGGAGTTCGGCGTGGGCACGCTGCGCCGGACCCGCTCCGGGGCTGGAGCGGCACGCGGGTGCGCTGACCGCAGCGTTCCGACGCGGCCGGCCGACGATCAGCCTGGCTGGCGGCGCAGGGGGTACGGCGTCGGGCCGCGGACGTCCCGCGGAGCGGTGTCTGCTGGAGGTGCGCGTGACCCTGCCGGAGTCCGGAGTGGTGCTGGCCTGGGTGGGACGGTCGGTGGTGGACCGCGCGGGCGTGGAGCTCGGGGTCTGCACCGCGGTGGTGGCCGGCCAGGCCCACCCGGCGGAGTGGCTGCTCGTCGACGTCGCCGGACGACCGGCGCTGGTACCGGTCCTGGACGCGGTCGAGTCCGGGAACGTGCTGCGGGTCGGCGTGAGCGGCGGCGACATCGCCGACGCGCCGCACGTGCCCGACGGGCGACGCGTGTCCGACGAGCAGGGCGAAGCGCTCTACCGGCACTACCGGATCGAGTGGCCTCCTGCAGAGGGGACCGCAGGCGTCGGCCGGACCCGCTCCCGCAGCAGAGCGCGGCAGGGTCTGGTGCTGCTCGCCGTCGTGGCCGGTGTGGCGGCGCTGGCGGCGTCGCTCGCCGGGGGCGCGGCGGCGGTCCTGTCCCGGCGCTGGCTGCACCGCAGGGGCATCCGCCTCCGCAGCCTCCCCCGGGCAGCGCGCAGCAGCGC
>JALYNK010000090.1 GCA_030773235.1 Actinomycetota bacterium
TCGCCCGCGCCCTCGTCGGCGACCCCGCGGTCCTGCTCGCCGACGAGCCGACCGGCAACCTCGACACGCGCACGGGCGAGGAGGTCATGGCGCTGCTGGAGAGCCTCAACGCCGGCGGAGTGGCGGTCGTGCTCGTGACGCACGACCGCGAGGTCGCCGCGCGCGCCCGCCGGCAGGTGCACGTGCGCGACGGCCGGCTGACCGAGGGTGTCGAGGCGCCGAGCGCAGCGGCCGCGGGAGCGGGAACGTGAGGCTTGCGGAGGCCTGGCGGGTCGCCGTCACCGCGTTGCGCGCGAACCGGCTGCGCTCGCTGCTCACCATGCTCGGGGTCGTCATCGGCGTGGCCGCGGTCGTCGTGCTGGTCGCCATCGGCTCAGGCGCCAAGCAGGAGGTCGAGCAGCAGGTCGAGGGGCTCGGCTCCAACCTCGTGCTCATCGTCCCCGGCAAGATCGAGTTCGGCTCGGCCCCGACCCGCAGCCGGCTGGACCTCGAGGACGCCGAGGCGCTCGGCCGGGCGCTCGGGCAACCGGACGGCGTCGGGGTCACCCTCAACAGCGGGGAGACGGTGCGCAGCGGCGGGAAGCAGGGCTTCGCGACGCTCACCGGCGCCAACAGCGTGCTGCCGCGCGTCATCACCCGCGACCTCGCGCGCGGCTCGTACTTCCGCGAGGCCGACGTGGAGACCCGCCGGCGGGTCGCCGTGCTCGGCAGCACGCTGGCGCGCGAGCTGTTCCCCGGCACCGATCCGCTCGGCCGCTCGGTGAGCATCGGCGGCGTGCGCTTCCGCGTCGTGGGGGTGTTCGCCGAGCTCGGGGGCGGGCTCGGCGGCAGCCGCGACAACGAGGTGCACGTCCCGGTCACCGCGGCGCAGCGGCTGCTGGGCGTCGACCGCGTCGACGGGCTGGCCGTGAAGGCACCCACTGCCGACGACGTCGACCGGGTGCGCACCACGTCGCTCGCCGTGCTCGCCGACCGCTATCCGGACGAGGAGTTCAGCGCGGTCACCCAGGACCAGATCCTCGGCACGATCGGGCGCATCCTCGGCCTGCTCACGACCGTGCTCGCCGCGATCGCCGCCATCAGCCTGCTGGTCGGCGGCGTCGGGGTCAGCAACATCATGCTGGTGTCGGTGCGCGAGCGGACCCGCGAGATCGGGCTGCGCAAGGCCGTCGGCGCGCGGCAGCGTGACGTGCTGCTGCAGTTCCTCATCGAGGCCGTGCTGCTCACCAGCATCGGCGGGACGATCGGCATCGCCCTCGGCGTCGGCGCCTCGCTGGGGCTGTCGGCCGCGATCGACTCGTTGCCCGCCGTCATCCACTGGTGGTCACCCGCACTGGCCTTCGGCGTGAGCGCGGCCGTCGGCCTGTTCTTCGGCGTGGTGCCCGCGCGCCGAGCGGGCAGGCTGGACCCCGTCGTCGCGCTGCGGGCGGAGTGACCGCGCGCGTCCCGCTTGGTGGAGGTCGTGTGTCCGACAGCACCCTGGTCGTCTGGGACGACGTCTTCACCTCGTACGACTTCGGGGCGACGCACCCGCTGCGCCCGCTGCGCCTCGAGCTGACGATGGCGCTCGCCGGCCAGGTCGGGGTGCTCGACCGCCCCGGCGTGCGGGTCGCAGCGCCGGTGCCCGCCGACGACGACCTGCTCGAGCTCGTCCACGACCCGCTCTACATCGCGCAGGTCAAGCGCGCCCCGGACGACCTGCTCGGCCGGCTCGCCGACCGCTGGGGGCTCGGGACGATGGACAACCCGGTCTTCCCGCGGATGCACGAGGCGTCCGCGCTCGTCACCGGGGCGAGCGTCATGGCCGCGGAGGCGGTGTGGACCGGCACCGCGCAGCACGCCGTCAACATCTCCGGCGGGCTGCACCACGCCATGCGCGACCGCGCCTCCGGCTTCTGCGTGTACGACGACCCGGCCGTCGCGATCGCCTGGCTGCTCGCCCAGGGAGCCCGCCGCGTGGCCTACGTCGACATCGACGTGCACCACGGTGACGGCGTGGAGGCCGCGTTCCGCACCGACCCGCGCGTGCTGACCGTGTCGCTCCACGAGAGCGGCCGGACGCTGTTCCCCGGCACCGGCTGGCCCGACGACTGCGGCGCCGGCGGGGCGGTCGGCACGGCGGTCAACGTCGCTCTCCCCGCCGGGACGGGCGACGAGGGCTGGCTGCGCGCGTACGACGCGGTCGTGCCGCCGGTGGTGCGCGCGTTCGCGCCCGAGGTGCTCGTCACCCAGCACGGCTGCGACACGCACGCGCTCGACCCGCTGGCCCACCTGCTGGTGAGCGTCGACGGCCAGCGCGTCGCGTACGGCGCGCTGCACCGCCTGGCCCACGAGGTCTGCGGCGGCCGCTGGCTGGCCCTGGGCGGCGGGGGCTACGAGCCGGTGCAGGTCGTCCCGCGCGCGTGGACCCACCTGCTGGCGGAGGCCACCGGCGACCGGGTGGAGGGGCTGACGCCGCCCGAGTGGCGGGCCACGGCGTCCGAGCGCAGCCGCGAGGTGCCGCCCCTGCACCTCACCGACGGGACCGAGCCGACGTGGCAGCCGTGGGAGGGCGGGGACGGCAACCCCCTCGACGGCGTCGACCGCGCGGTCCTGGCCACCCGGCACGCGGTGTTCCCGCACCTCGGCCTCGACCCTCTGGCGTGCCGCGGATGACCGGCCCCGATCGGGGCGCCCTGCGCCGGCACCTGCTCGACGCGCGCATCGCCGGTGACGTGGCCACCTCGCGCGAGGACAACCTCCGCAACATGGCGCGGATGGCCGAGGGACGCGTCGGCTACGACTTCGGCCTCGTCCCGACACGCCAGTGGACCCGGGACGAGGTCCTCGACGTCATGGCGCGGCGCTGCGGCGTACGGCCCGACCCTGCGTACGACGCCGGGCCGGACACGATCGACGTCGAGCTGACGCTCGGCGCGCTCGACCGGGTACGCGACCGCCTCGCGCGAGCCGCGGAGCGGCGCGAGCGCGTGCTGCTCGCCACCGGCCACCCGACCGGGGTCCTCGTGCTCCACCTCGCCGCCGCCCGGGCGCTGCGGGAGGCGGGCGCGACGGTGCTCGTCCCGGCACTGGACTGGCAGTGGCCGTGGGACGACGGCTGGGGTCGCTCGCGGCACGTGCGGGCGCTCGCCGGCGTGCACGTGCTCGCCACCGGCGGCGAGCTGCTGCACACCCACGCGCCGGAGCCGGGCCGCGCCGTGCTGGCCGCCCTCGACGCCGCACCGGACCTCGTCGTCGCCGACCACGGCTGGGCGGGGGCCGCCGCGCAGGCGGGGCTCGAGGTGCTCGGGTACGCCGACTGCAACGACCCGGCGCTGTTCGTCGGCGAGGAGGAGGGGCTCGCCCTCACCGTCGTACCGCTCGACGACAACGTCCTGCCGCACCTGTACGACCCCGTGGCGGCGTACCTCACGAGCTGGTCGGTGGCGTAGGGCGACCGAGTAGCCTGGGCGCTTCGTGTCCAGCAGCGGGTGAGGTGTGTTCGTGGGTTCCGTCATCAAGAAGCGGCGCAAGCGCATGGCCAAGAAGAAGCACCGCAAGCTGCTGAAGAAGACCCGCGTCCAGCGCCGCAACAAGAAGTAGCCACCCCGCTGACAGGACGGAGACCCAGGGTGCCGCCACGCGTGGTGCTGGTCACCGGTGTCGGCCGCCAGCTGGGCTCCCGCCTGGCGGGGCTGCTCGCTGCCGACGGGCGCGTGGAGCGGGTGCTCGGGGTCGACACCGTCCAGCCGCGACCTGAGCTGCAGGCCCGGATGGGACGCACGGAGTTCGTGCGCGCCGACATCCGCAACCCGCTGATCGCGAAGATCCTCGCGCAGGCGGAGGTCGACACCGTCGTCCACATGAACGTCATCGCCACCCCGCTCGGGGCCGGGGGCCGGACGGCGATGAAGGAGATCAACGTCCTCGGCACGATGCAGTTGCTCGCGGCGTGCCAGAAGGCGCCGAGCGTGCAGCGCCTCGTCGTGAAGTCGACGACCGCGATCTACGGGGCCAGTCCGCGGGATCCGGCGCTGTTCACCGAGGCCGACGAGCCCCGAGCGCTGCCGAAGAGCGGCTACGCCAAGGACGCCGTCGAGGTCGAGGGCTACGTGCGGGGCTTCGGCCGCCGCCGTCCCGACGTCACGCTCACGCTCCTGCGCTTCACGAACTTCATCGGCCCGACCCTCGAGACGCCGCTGACCCGCTACTTCTCCCTGCCCGTGGTGCCGACCGTGCTCGGGTACGACCCGCGCATCCAGCTGTGCCACGAGGACGACGGTCTGCAGGTGCTGCGGCGCTCCGCGGTCGAGGACCACCCCGGCATCTACAACGTGGGCGGTACGGGCGTGATGCTGCTGTCGCAGGCGGTGCGGCGCATGGGCCGCCCCGCGCTGCCCGTCCCGTCCTCGGCGGTCGGCGCGGTGGCGCGGGCGCTGCGGGCGGCCGGCGTCGTCGACGTGGAGCCCGAGCAGATGCGCTACCTGCAGCACGGCCGGGTCGCGGACGTCTCCCGCCTGCACGCCGAGTTCGGCGAGGGCCCGCGCCCCACGCAGGAGGCGTTCGCCGACTTCGCCGCCGGGCGCTCCCACAGCGTCCCCGCGCACATGCTCAGCGCCGCCGAGCACCGGGTCCTCGACGCTCTGGCGCGGCGCCGGACGAGAGGAGCCGTCGGTGCCTGAGGCCAAGGTCATCCCGCTCGAGCCGCGGGACGGCCGCTCCGGGCTGCGGCGCCTGCCGCCCGCGCCGGCCGCCGAGCCCGAGCCCGGGCCCGAGCCCGCGCCGACCCCGTCGCGGTGGGAGCGCCGGGTGGCCGAGGGGCTCGCGTTCCTGCGCCGCCGGGTCACGGGCGACTACGAGGTCGACGACTTCGGCTTCGACCCCGACCTCACCGACCACGTGCTGCTGCCGCCGCTGCGCCCGCTGTACGAGCGCTGGTTCCGGGTCGAGACCCGAGGGCTCGAGAACGTCCCGTCCACCGGTGGTGCGCTGCTCGTCGCCAACCACTCCGGGACCCTGCCGGTCGACGCGGTCATGACGGCCCTCGCGCTGCGCGACCACCACCCTGCGCACCGGCACCTGCGGCTGCTCGGCGCGGACCTCGTCTTCCGGCTGCCCGGCATCGCGCCGCTGGCCCGCAAGGCCGGCAACACGCTGGCCTGCAACGCCGACGCCGAACGTCTGCTGGCCGCCGGCGAGCTCGTCGGCGTCTTCCCCGAGGGCTACAAGGGCATCGGCAAGCCGTTCCGTGAGCGCTACAAGCTCCAGCGGTTCGGGCGCGGCGGGTTCGTCGCGGCCGCGCTGCGATCCGGGGTCCCGATCATCCCGTGCTCGATCGTCGGCGCCGAGGAGATCTACCCGATCGTCGCCAACGCCCGGACGCTCGCCCGCGTGCTCGGCCTGCCGTACCTGCCGATGACCCCGACGTTCCCGTGGCTCGGCCCGCTCGGCACCGTGCCGCTGCCCAGCAAGTGGATCATCGAGTTCGGCGAGCCGATCGACACCCGCGCGCTCGGCGGGGCGGCCGCGGCGGAGGACCCGATGCTCGTCTTCAACCTCACCGACCAGGTGCGGGAGACGATCCAGTCGACGCTGTACTCGCTGCTGATGCAACGTCGCTCGGTCTTCTTCTAGCGCCGTCCCCTAGCGCCGGGCGCCGGCGAGCCCGGCCACCGGGCCGACGTGCCGGCGGCGCAGCGCGAGCCCCCCGACGACGCCGCCGGCGAGCGCGCCGAGCCCGGCGGCGGCGGGCACGCCCACCTTCACCGCCTTGCGCCCGGTGCGGAAGTCGCGCACCTGCCAGCCGCGCAGGCGGGCCTGCTCGCGCAGCCCGCTGTCGGGGTTCACCGCGACCGCGTGCCCGACGAGGGTGAGCAGCGGGACGTCGTTGGACGAGTCGCTGTACGCCGTGCAGCGCGCCAGGTCGAGCCCCTCGAGCTCGGCGAGCACCCGGACGGCCTCCGCCTTGGCCGGGCCGTGCAGGGGCTCCCCGACCAGCCGCCCGGTGTACCGGCCGTCGACGACCTCGCTCACCGTGCCGAGCGCCCCGGTGAGCCCGAGCCGGCGCGCGATGATCCGGGCCAGCTCGACCGGCGTGGCGGTGACGAGGAAGACCCGCTGGCCGGCGTCGAGGTGCTGCTGCGCGAGAGCACGGGTGCCCGACCAGATGCGCTGCGCCATGAGCTCGTCGTAGATCTCCTCGCCGTACCGGACGATCTCGGCGACGCTGCGCCCGGCGGCGAGCCCCAGCGCCTTCTCGCGGATCCCGGCGACGACGTCGAGGTCCTCCTCGCCGCGGACGCGGAAGCGCAGCTGCTCGTACGCGAAGGTGGCCAGGTCGCGCGTGGTGACCAGGCCGCGCCCCGCGAGGCCGCGGCCGAAGAAGTACATGGACGCGCCGCGGATGAGGGTGTTGTCGAC
>JALYNK010000091.1 GCA_030773235.1 Actinomycetota bacterium
ACGACGACCCCCGGCGCGTGTACGAGGAGAAGGTGCGGGAGGACCGCGTGCGGGACGCGGGCTTCGAGGTGTTCCGCTTCGGCTGGACCGAGGCGGTGCACCTGCCTCAGGTGCTCCTCGAGCGCGCAACGGGCCTTCGCCCGCGCCCGCCTCCGCTCGTGAGTCCCCGCCTGTCCGTCCGCAGCGACACGTCCAGGACCGCGTTGTCGTCGCTGCCGACGGACAAGCGGCGAACAACGACCGCTTGTGCGTCGCGAGCGACGCGCGCGCCGCCATCTCTCGTCGCTGCCGACGGACAAGCGCCGACGGACAAGGGCCGACGGCAAGCGCCGACGACGACGAGGGCCGACGGGGGCGCTACGCGGTGGCGGTGCTGGGGTGGGCGACCGCGCGGTCGATGAGGCGCAGCAGCGCGTCGTCGACGATCTGCGGCCGGGTGAGGTTGACGCTGTGCCCGGCGCCGGGGACGACGATGAACTCCGCGCCGCGTCCGAGCGCGTCGGCCATCTCCCGGCTGTAGCGGACGGGCGTCGTCTCGTCCCCGTCGCCGACGAGGATCGTCACGGGCACCGTGCGGAGCACCGGGAGCGCGGCCGTCTCGTCGTGCTCGAAGAAGGTCGGGTAGAACGCGGCGGCGATCGTCATCGGCGTCTGCTCGACCATGCGCTGCACCTGGCGGATGAGCTGCTCGTCCTCGTCGCCGCGGGCGAACAGGAAGTGCCGGACGTACTCGTAGCCGAGCTTGGTGTCGCGGCGGCGCAGCCGCTCCAGGACCGGCGCGCTGGCCCGCAGCCAGCGCAGCCAGGCGGGGAGCAGCCCCAGCCGCTTGAGGCCGCGGGCGAGCAGCCCGGGCAGGCCGCCGCTCAGGACGTCGCGGGCCGAGGTGGCGAGCAGGAACACCCCGCGCACGCGGCTCCCGAACACGTCCGGCCGCAGGCGGGCGAGCGCGAGGACGGTCATGCCGCCGAGGCTGTGGCCGACGAGCACGACGGGACCGGTCGGCGCGTGCCGGTCGAGCACCGCGCCGAGGTCCTTGCCGAGCTGAGTGATCGTGGCGTTGCGGACGTCGCCCCAGCCGGAGCGGCCGTGGCCCCGCTGGTCGTACAGCACCACCCGGGCGCGCCCGCGCAGCGCCTGCCGCTGGGGGTCGAACTCGTGCAGCTGCACGGTGTAGCCGTGCACGAAGACGACGGTGACCGGGGCTCCCGGCACCTCGTCGATCTCCACGTGCAGCCGGGCGCCGTCGTCGGCGACGACCCCGTCCGGAGCGGCCGGCTCAGCCGGCCGCCGGCGGCGCAGCAGCCCCGTCCGCTCGGCGGGATTCAGTGCGCGCTGGCGCCGTCGGCGCCGCAGCAGCTCGCCGAGACCGAGCAGTGGGAGCAGGGCGCCGACGACGAGCAGCGCGGACGAGGTGCGTGGCGAGGACAGCGCGATCACTCCCAGCGGAAGGCGCGGCTCGCGGCCAGCAGCGCGACCGCGCCCCAGCCGGCGAGCAGGACGAGGTCGCGGACGGGGACGACACCGTCGAGCAGCACGGCGCGCAGCCCGTCCGCGAGGGCGGCGCTCGGCAGCAGCCGCAGCACCGGTTCCGCCGGCCCGAAGGCCTGCAGGTCGAACACGATCCCGCCGAGCACGAGCAGGACGAGCCAGGCGAGGTTGGCGACGGCCAGGCAGGTGAGCCCGCGCAGGGTCCCGCCGAGCAGCAGCCCGAGGCCGCTGAACGCCGCGGTCCCGACGAGCACGAACGCGAGCACCGGCAGCACGGCGGCGTGCGGCGCCCAGCCCAGCAGCAGCGCCACGCCGCTCAGCACGACCACCTGCAGCAGCTCGACCACCAGCACGGCCAGCGTCTTCGCGAGCAGGAGCGTGGACCGGGGGAGCGGGGTCGCCCCCAGCCGCTTGAGCACCCCGTAGTGCCGCTCGAACCCGGTGGCGATCGCCTGACCGGTGAACGCTGTCGACATCACCGCGAGCGCGAGGACCCCGGGGGTGAAGAAGTCGACGCGTGCGACGCCCTCCCGCGGCGGCTCGACCACGGGGAGCGCGGCGAGGACCACGAGCAGGACGATCGGGACGACGAGGGCGAGCAGCACCTGCTCGCCGTTGCGCAGCAGGAGCACCAGCTCGGTGCGGGCCTGCGCGGCGAGCATCGCCCCGCGCGGAGCGTTCCCCGGTCGGGGGGCCAGGGAGCCCGGTGCCCACGCCCCGGTCACGGCCGCAGCTCGCGTCCCGTGAGCTCGAGGAACACGTCCTCGAGCGTCCGCCGCTCCACCCGCAGGTCCTCGGCGAGCACCCCGTGGCCGGCGCACCAGGACGTGA
Organism: Actinomycetota bacterium; assembly: GCA_030773235.1. Lineage (GTDB taxonomy): Bacteria > Actinomycetota > Actinomycetes > Mycobacteriales > SCTD01 > JALYNK01. The sequence goes on from JALYNK010000091.1 coordinate 2,320, forward strand.
CGGTGGCGAGCAGCTGCGGGTCGACCGGTCCCTCGACGAGGTACGCGCCCGCCGGCGACTCCTTGGCGGCGCACCCCTCGGGCAGCGCGAGCAGCAGCTGGTCGAGGTCGAGCCCGGGCCGGGCGCGCCAGCGCAGCTGCCCCGCGGCGCCGGTCTGCGTGAGCTCGCGGACGGTCCCGGCCGCGACCACCCGGCCGTGGTCGAGGATCACGACGTCGTCGGCCAGCCGCTCCGCCTCGTCCATGAGGTGGGTGGTGAGCACGACGCTCACGCCGTCTCGGCGCAGCGAGGTGACGAGGTCCCAGGTCGCGAGCCGCGCCTGCGGGTCGAGCCCGGCCGTGGGCTCGTCGAGGAACACCAGCTCCGGCCGCCCGACCACGGCGAGCGCGAGCGACAGCCGCTGCGCCTGCCCCCCGGACAGCCGGCGGCACGGGGTCCGCTGCACCCCGCTCAGCCCCAGCCGCTCGAGCAGCACCTCCGGGTCGAGCGGGTCACGGCTGTAGGAGGCGAACAGCCGGAGGACCTCGCCCGCCCGCAGGCCCGGGTAGACCCCGCTGACCTGCGGCATGACGCCGACCCGCGGGCGGAGCGCCGGGTCCTGCGGCGGGCGGCCGAGCACGAGGACGCGGCCGCCGTCGGGCCGGCGGAAGCCCTCGCAGACCTCCACGGTGGACGTCTTGCCGGCGCCGTTCGGCCCGAGCAGCGCGAGCACGGTGCCGCGGCGGGCGGTCAGGCTGAGACCGTCGACGGCGGTGCGGGCGCCGTACCGCTTGACCAGGCCGTCCACCTCGAGCGCGGCCTCGGTCACGGGACCAGCCTAGAGAGGGAGCTCCCGGTCCGCCGACCCGCTGCGGGTGGCCCAGGTCACCGCCGACCGGCGTGTCCGCGTTCGACGCCGGGCAGCAATTAGGGGACGATGCCGTTGTGAAAAGCGTGAGCACCGACATCGCGGAGCGGGTGACGCCGGCGAGCCCCGGCGGCACGCGTGAGCGCGTGCTCGCGCTGTTGCTCGAGCTCGGTCCGTCGACAACGGCCGCGCTGGCCGGGCGGCTGGGGCTGTCGGCAGCGGGAGTCCGTCGCCATCTCGACGCGCTGCTCGCCGAGGGCACCGTCGCGACGCGCGAGCCGCGCTCCGTCGGGCTGCGCGGGCGGGGGCGCCCCGCCCGGCTGTGGGCGCTGTCCGAGGCGGGCCACGCCGCCGGCCCGGCCGCCTACGACGACCTCGCCGCTCAGGCGCTGCGCTTCCTCGTGGAGCAGGGCGGCCACTCGGCCGTCGCGGCGTTCGCGACCGCCCGGGCCGGCGAGTTCGAGCAGCGCCACCGCGACCGGCTCGCCGACAGCCCCCCTGCCGAGCGGCCGGCGGCGCTGGCCGCCGCGCTCACCGCCGAGGGCTACGCCGCCGGCACCAGTCCGGTCGGCGCCTCCGGCGCCCGGCCGGCCGGGGTGCAGCTGTGCCAGCACCACTGCCCGGTGCAGTCCGTCGCCGAGCAGTTCCCTGAGCTCTGCGACGCCGAGACGGCCGCGCTCGGCCGTCTCCTCGACGTCCACGTCCAGCGCCTCGCCACCATCGCCCACGGCGACGGCGTGTGCACCACGTTCATCCCGACCCGAGAGGTCCGCACATGACCACGATCGACACCCTGGGCATCGGCAGCTACGAGTACGGGTGGGCCGACACCGACGTCGCGGGCGCCACCGCCAAGCGCGGCCTGTCCGAGGAGGTCGTGCGCGACATCTCGGCCAAGAAGGGCGAGCCCGAGTGGATGCTGCAGATGCGTCTCAAGGGCCTCAAGATGTTCGGCAGGAAGCCGCTGCCGACGTGGGGCTCGGACCTGTCCGGCATCGACTTCGACCACATCAAGTACTTCGTGCGCAGCTCGGAGAAGCAGGCGGCGACGTGGGACGACCTGCCGGCCGACATCAAGAGCACCTACGACAAGCTCGGCATCCCCGAGGCCGAGAAGCAGCGCCTCGTCGCGGGCGTCGCCGCGCAGTACGAGTCCGAGGTCGTCTACCACTCGATCCGCGGGGACCTCGAGAAGCAGGGCGTCCTCTTCCTCGACACCGACACCGCGCTCAAGGAGCAGCCGGACCTGTTCCGGGAGTACTTCGGCACGGTCATCCCGGTCGGTGACAACAAGTTCGCGGCGCTGAACACCGCGGTGTGGAGCGGCGGGTCGTTCATCTACGTGCCGCCGGGCGTGCACGTCGACATCCCGCTGCAGGCGTACTTCCGCATCAACACCGAGAACATGGGTCAGTTCGAGCGGACCCTGATCATCGCCGACGAGGGCTCGTCGGTGCACTACGTCGAGGGCTGCACCGCTCCCATCTACTCCAGCGACTCGCTGCACAGCGCGGTCGTCGAGATCATCGTCAAGAAGAACGCGCACGTGCGCTACACGACGATCCAGAACTGGTCGAACAATGTGTACAACCTCGTCACCAAGCGCACGGCGGTGCACGAGGGTGGCCGGATGGAGTGGATCGACGGCAACATCGGCTCCAAGGTGACGATGAAGTACCCGGCCTGCTACCTGCTGGGCGAGCGCGCCGTCGGCGAGACGCTGTCGATCGCCTTCGCCGGCGAGGGCCAGCACCAGGACGCCGGCGCCAAGATGGTCCACGCCGCGCCGCGCACCACCAGCAACATCGTGTCGAAGTCCGTCGCCCGCGGCGGCGGCCGCACGTCCTACCGCGGCCTGGTGCAGGTGCAGGAGGGCGCGACCGGCTCGAGGAGCAACGTCGTCTGCGACGCGCTGCTCGTCGACGCCATCAGCCGCAGCGACACGTACCCGTACGTCGACGTGCGCGAGGACGACGTGTCGCTCGGCCACGAGGCGACGGTCAGCCGGGTCGGCGAGGACCAGCTCTTCTACCTGATGAGCCGCGGCCTCACCGAGCAGGAGGCCATGGCGATGGTGGTGCGCGGGTTCGTCGAGCCCATCGCGCGCGAGCTGCCGATGGAGTACGCGCTCGAGCTCAACCGCCTCATCGAGCTCCAGATGGAGGGCTCCGTTGGCTAGTCCCCAGCAGCCCCGTCCCGAGCAGCCCAGCGGCGGCGACGGCACGACCGGCGCCGTGGGAGCCATGGGTGCCGCGCTCGCCGCCGAGCGGGTGGCGCTGCGCGAGCAGGGCGGGGTCGTCGAGGGCACGATCGCGACGAACGTCGTCCCCTCGACGCCCCGACACGCCGCGGACGTGCGGCCCGAGCGGGTCCGCTCGACCGACCCGGACGCCTACAGCGACCCGACCGGCCGGGAGGAGGAGTGGCGGTTCACGCCGCTCGAGCGGCTGCGGGTGCTGCTGCACGGCGCGCCGAGCGACGCGCACCTGCAGGTCGACTCCGACCTGCCCGAGGGCGTCGAGCTCCTCGACGTGCCGGCCGGCGACCCGCTGTTCGTGGACGGCGCGTTCGCCGACCTGCCGCTCCCGGTGGACCGGCTCTCCGCGCTGGCCGTCGCCCGCTCGCAGGGCGCGCTCGTCGTGCGGGTGCCCAAGGGCCGCGAGCTCGACGAGCCGGTGGTGCTGCGCCTGTCGGGCACCGGCGGCGAGGAGGTCGTCTGGGGCCACCTGGTCCTCGACGTGGCCGAGCAGGCGAGCGCCACGGTCGTGCTCGAGCACTCCGGCAGCGCGCGCTACGCCGCGGCGGTCTCGGTGCTCGTCGGCGACGCCGCCGCGCTGCAGCTGGTGCAGGTGCAGGGCTGGGCCGACGACGCGGTGCACGCCGCGCACGTAGCCACCCGGCTCGGCCGCGACGCCCGGATCCGGTCGACCCAGGTCACGCTCGGCGGCGACGCCGTCCGGATCGCCGAGACGGTCGAGTTCACCGCGCCCGGCGGCGACGCCGAGCTGCGGGGAGTGCTGTTCGCCGACCGCGGCCAGCACCTGGAGCACAGGCTGCTCGTCGACCACGCCGTGCGCGACTGCCGCAGCCGCGTGACGTACAAGAACGCGTTGCACGGCGACGAGGCGCACACGGTGTGGGTGGGCGACGTCCTCATCCGCGCCGACGCGACCGGCAC
>JALYNK010000092.1 GCA_030773235.1 Actinomycetota bacterium
CGAGCACCTCACCCGGGTTCTCGCCCGGGCCCATCGCGACGAGCGCCCCGAGGTCGAGCACCGGCGGCGGAGGCGGCTGCTCGATCTGCACCTCGACGTTGAAGAGGAAGCCGACCGCCTCCTCCTTGATCGCCTCCATCATGCCGTTGAACAGGTCGAAGCCCTCGCGCTGGTACTCGACCAGCGGGTCGCGCTGCCCCATGGCGCGCAGGCCGATGCCCTCCTGGAGGTAGTCCATCTCGTAGAGGTGCTCGCGCCACTTGCGGTCCATCACGGACAGCAGCACGCGCCGCTCGAGCTCGCGCATCACCGGCTCGCCGCTCGGGGCGGTGCCGAGCGAGGTCTCCCGGCGGTCGTACGCCTCCTGCGCGTCGGCCTGCAGCTCCGCGACGAGGTACTCCGCCGACAGGACGCTGCGGTCGGCGTCGACCTCCTTCAGCGGGATGCCGATCGGGTAGAGGGTGCGCAGCGCCGTCCACAGCTGCTCGAGGTCCCACTCCTCCGGGTAGCCCTCGGCGGTCGCGGCCAGCACGTAGCCCTCGACGACGTCGTCGAGCATGTTGCGGATCTGCTCGTGGAGGTCTGCGCCCTCGAGGACCTTGCGGCGCTCCTCGTAGATGACGGTGCGCTGGCGGTTGAGGACCTCGTCGTACTTGAGGACGTTCTTGCGGATCTCGAAGTTCTGCTGCTCGACCTGCGTCTGCGCAGAACGGATGGCGCGCGTGACCATCTTCGACTCGATCGGGACGTCGTCCGGGATGTTGAGGCGCGTCATGATCGCCTCGACGGCGGTCGCGTTGAACAGCCGCATGAGGTCGTCGCCGAGCGACAGGTAGAACTTCGAAAGCCCAGGATCGCCCTGGCGCCCGGACCGCCCGCGCAGCTGGTTGTCGATGCGCCGCGACTCGTGCCGCTCGGTGCCGAGGACGTACAGGCCGCCCGCGGCGACCACCTCCTCGTGCTCGGTGCGCACCGCCTCCTGCGCACGCTCCAGCGCCTCCGTCCAGGCCGCCTCGTACTGCTCGGGCGTGTCGACGGGCGACAACCCTCGCGCGCGCAGCTCGGCCGCCGCGATGAACTCCGCGTTGCCGCCGAGCACGATGTCGGTGCCGCGCCCGGCCATGTTCGTGGCCACCGTGACCGCGCCCTTGCGCCCGGCCTGCGCGACGATCGCCGCCTCGCGCTCGTGCTGCTTGGCGTTGAGCACCTCGTGGGCGATGCCGCGCTTGCGCAGCAGCTGGGAGAGGTACTCGCTCTTCTCCACCGACACCGTGCCGACGAGCACCGGCTGGCCGTGCTCGACCTTGTCGGCGATGTCGTCGACGACGGCGTCGAACTTCGCCGCCTCCGTCTTGTAGACGACGTCGGCCTCGTCGAGGCGCTGCGGGTCGCGGTTGGTGGGGATCGGCACGACGCCGAGCTTGTACGTCTGGCTGAACTCGGCCGCCTCCGTCGAGGCCGTGCCGGTCATGCCGGAGAGCTTGCCGTAGAGGCGGAAGTAGTTCTGCAGCGTGATCGTGGCGAGCGTCTGGTTCTCGTCCTTGATGGGCACGCGCTCCTTGGCCTCGAGCGCCTGGTGCATGCCCTCGTTGTAACGGCGCCCGGCGAGGATGCGGCCGGTGAACTCGTCGACGATGAGCACCTCGTCGCCCGCGACGACGTACTCCTTGTCGCGGCGGTAGAGCTCCTTGGCCTTGATCGCGTTCTGCAGGTAGCCGACCAGCGGGGTGTTGACGGCCTCGTAGAGGTTGTCGATGCCGAGCTGGTCCTCGACCTTCTCGACACCGCTCTCGAGGACGCCGACCGTGCGCTTCTTCTCGTCGACCTCGTAGTCGACGTCGCGCACGAGCTTCGGCGCGATGCGCGCGAACTCGCTGTACCACTTCGTCGCCTGATCGGCGGGGCCGCTGATGATGAGCGGGGTGCGGGCCTCGTCGATGAGGATCGAGTCGACCTCGTCGACGACCGCGTAGTGGTGGCCGCGCTGGACGAGCTCCTCCGCGCCCCACGCCATGTTGTCGCGCAGGTAGTCGAAGCCGAACTCGTTGTTGGTGCCGTACGTGATGTCGCAGGCGTACATCGGCCGGCGCTGGTCGGGCCGCTCGTTGGCGAGGATGACGCCGACCTCGAGGCCGAGGAAGCGGTGCACCCGCCCCATCCACTCGGCGTCGCGCCGGGCGAGGTAGTCGTTCACGGTGACGACGTGCACGCCCTTGCCCTCGAGCGCGTTGAGGTACGCCGGGAGCACGCAGGTGAGGGTCTTGCCCTCGCCGGTGCGCATCTCCGCGATGTTGCCGAGGTGCAGCGCCGCGCCGCCCATGACCTGCACGTCGAAGTGCCGCTGGCCGAGCGTCCGCTTGGCGGCCTCGCGCGCGACCGCGAACGCCTCGACCAGGAGGTCGTCGACCGTCTCACCGTCGGCCAGGCGCTTCTTGAAGACGTCCGTCTCGGCGCGCAGCTCGGCGTCGCTGAGCCGCGCGATCTCGTCCTCGAGGTCGTTCACCGCGTCGGCGATCGAGCGCAGCCGCCGGAGGATCTTCCCCTCTCCGGCGCGGAGGAGCTTGGACAGGACCACGCGGACTCCCTCGGCTCGCGACGCACCCGGGGGCGCCCCGGCGCGTCGTCTGTCACCGATCGTAGGCGGATGCACCCGGCCGACCGCCCTCGCGACCGCTCGTCGCGGACCGGACCTGGCAGGGTGCGCCGGGTGGAGCCCGTCGAGATCACCGCCGGTCGGCTGCACCTGCGTCCGTGGCGCGGCAGTGACGCGGACGACGTGCTTCGCGCCTGCTCCGACCCGCTGGTGCAGCGCTGGACCCGCGTGCCGGTGCCGTACACCGCCGAGCACGCCCGGGCCTACGTCGCGGCGGGCGCCCGGGGCGGGGACTCGGGCCGCGAGCTGCAGTGGGCGGTGTGCGACAGCACGACCGGTGGACTGCTCGCCAGCGTGGTGCTGCGGCCGGGGGTCGCCGAGGGCCTGTGGGAGGTGGGCTACTGGGCGGTACCAAAGGCCCGCGGCGAGGGCGTGGTGCCGCAGGCCGTGGGGGTGGCGTGCCGCTACGCCCACGCGCAGCCCGCGCTGGAGGTGGCCCGGGTCGAGTGGGTCGCGGCGCGGACGAACTTCGCCTCGCGTCGGGCGGCGGAGAAGGCGGGGTTCACCGGGGAGGGCGTGCTGCGGGCGGGTGCCGAGCAGCGGGGCGAGCGCCTCGACGCGTGGCTCGGCGCCCGGCTGCCGGGTGATCCCGACCGGGACACGGCGCTGCTCGCTCCGCTCGGCCGTCCGCACGACGGCGTCGTGGCGCTGCGGCGGTGGGTCGAACACGACGTTAACGCGGTGCGGCGCGCCTGCGACGACCCGCTCACCGCGCGGCACCTGCCGCTGCCGGTGCCGTACACCGAGCAGGCCGCCCGCGACTGGCTCCTGGACGCCGTTCCGCAGGCCTGGCTCGACGGCACCCGCGCCGAGGTCGCGGTCGTCGACGACCGCACCGGCGAGCTGCTCGGCGCCGCCGGCCTCGGGCTCGCCACCCGGGCGAGCGGCACGGAGCGCGCCGCGACATGGTCGTCTTCGCCCGCGTCGCAGGCGACTGAGCCCGTCCGGCCCCGGGTCGCCGGGGACGGCTGACCGCCCCCGGTCGCCCGGGGCTCAGGCGCTGGGCGAGAAGGTGCGCAGCCGCAGCGAGTTCGTCACGACGAACAGGCTGCTGCACGCCATGGCCGCCGCCGCGATGAGCGGGTTGAGCAGCCCGGCCAGGGCGAGCGGGATCCCGAGCACGTTGTACGCGAACGCCCAGAACAGGTTGCCCTTGATGACCCCCAGGGTCCGCCGGGACAGCCGGATCGCGTCGACGGCGGCGAGCAGGTCGCCGCGCACCAGCGTGAGATCGCTCGCCTCGATGGCCACGTCGGTGCCGCTGCCGATCGCGAGCCCGAGGTCAGCCTGGGCCAGGGCGGGGGCGTCGTTGACGCCGTCGCCGACCATCGCGACCACGCGGCCCTCGCTCTGCAGCCGGCGCACGACCGCGGTCTTGTCGGCCGGCAGGACGTCCGCGACGACCTCGTCGATGCCGACCTCGGCCGCGACGGCGCGCGCCGTCTGCAGGTTGTCGCCGGTGAGCAGCACGGGCCGGAGCCCGAGCTCGCGCAGCCGGCGCACCGCCTCGGCGCTGGTGGGCTTCACGGTGTCGGCCACGACGAGCGCAGCCCGCGCGGCGCCGTCCCAGCCGGCCACGACGACCGTGCGGCCCTGGGACCGCTCCGCCTCCACCGCCCGGGCCAGCGCCTCGGGCAGCGGCAGCCCCCACTCCTGCTCGAGCAGCTGGGGCCGCCCGGCGACGACGGCGTGCCCGTCGACGACGCCCTGCACCCCGAGCCCGCCCGTGCTCACGAAGCCCTCGACGGGCGGCAGCGGGCCGCGCTCGCGGGCGGCGGCGGCGATGGCCTGCGCGATCGGGTGCTCGGAGGCGTCCTCGAGGGCGCCGACGAGGCGCAGCACCTCGTCCTCGTCCTCGTCCTCGTTCGGACCGGGCGCGACGACCCGGACCAGCTGCATGCGGCCCGTCGTCACCGTGCCGGTCTTGTCGAGCACGACGGTGTCGACCCGGCGGGTGGACTCGAGGACCTCCGGCCCCTTGATGAGGATGCCGAGCTGCGCTCCGCGCCCGGTGCCGACGAGCAGCGCCGTCGGGGTCGCGAGCCCGAGCGCGCACGGGCAGGCGATGACGAGCACCGCGACCGCCACCGTGACGGCCTGAGCGGTCGGCGCACCCGCGCCGAGCCACCAGCCGAGCCCGGCGACCGCCAGCGCGACCACGACGGGGACGAAGACGCCGGCGACCCGGTCGGCGAGCCGCTGGACCTGCGCCTTGCCGGACTGCGCGGCGGTGACGAGGCGGCCGATCTGCGCGAGCGCGGTGTCCGACCCGACCCGGGTGGCGCGGACGACGAGCCGCCCGCCCACGTTGACGGTGGCGCCGGCGACCGGGTCGCCGGGGGCGACCTCCACGGGCGCCGACTCGCCGGTGAGCAGCGACAGGTCGATCGCGCTGCGCCCCTCGTCGACGACGCCGTCGGTGGCGACCTTCTCGCCCGGCCGGACGACGAAGCGGTCGCCGACGGCGAGCGCGTCGACGGGGACGCGCTCCTCCCGGCCGTCAGCGGTGAGCCGCGCGGCGTCCTTGGCCCCGAGCGCGAGCAGCGCCTTCAGCGCGGCGCCGCTGCGGCGCTTGGCGCGGGCCTCGAGGTAGCGGCCGGTGAGCAGGAACGCGGTGAGCGCTGCCGCCACCTCGAGGTAGATCTCCGGACCGCCGTGGCCGCCGACGGCCAGCGAGAACGGCATCCGGAAGCCCGGGTCGCCCGCGGAGGTGGTCAGCAGCACGACGACGGAGTACGTCCAGGCGACCAGCGCGCCCATCGACACGAGCGTGTCCATGGTGGCGGCACCGTGGCGCAGGTTGGTCCAGGCGGCGCGGTGGAACGGCCAGGCGCCCCACAGCACGACCGGGGTGGCGAACTGGAGCGCGATCCACTGCCAGGAGTCGAACTGCAGCGCCGGGACCATCGACAGCAGCAGCACGGGCAGGGTGAGGACCCAGGACCCGACGAGGCGCTGCAGCAGCGGTCGCGTGGGATCGGCCGGCTCCTCCTCGGCGACCGGCTCGGCTGACGGCAGCACGGCGGTGTAGCCGGCCGACTCGACCGCAGCGACCAGGTCCTCGGGACGGACCCGCTGCTCGTCGTACTCGACGCTGGCGCGCTCGGTGGCGTAGTTGACCGAGGCCTGGACGCCCTCGATCTTGTTGAGCTTGCGCTCCACGCGGTTCGCGCAGGAGGCGCACGTCATGCCCTGCACGGGCAGGTCGAGCGACGTGCGTGCCGGAGCGGTCATCGGGGCTCCTCCCCGTGCGGGGCGTCGGCGTGCTCGACCTGCTGCGCGCGCGGGGCGTCGAGGACGAGGTCGCCGGTGAGCGCGCCGAGCCCGTACGACGCGCCGAAGACGAGGGCCAGCGCCGCCGCGAACGCGGCGAGGCGCACGCGGGGCTGCTCGGTCACGCCGACGGCCCGCCGACCACGGTGTAGCCGGCCTCGGCCACGGCGGCGCGGACGGCCTCGTCCGAGACCCCCTCGCCGGCGACCGTGACGGCGCCCTGCTCGAGCACGACGTCGACCGAGGACACGCCGGCGACCTCACCGACCTCCTCCTTGACCGACGCCACGCAGTGGCCGCAGGTCATGCCGGACACGGTGTAGG
>JALYNK010000093.1 GCA_030773235.1 Actinomycetota bacterium
GACCGGCGCCGCGGCTCTGGCCGGCGTCGAGCCGCGCGCCGGCGTGCCCAAGCCCGACCCGATCCTCGTCGCCGACGGGATCACCCGTCGCTTCGGCGGCCTCGTCGCGGTCGAGGTGGAGCACCTCGAGGTCCAGCGCGGCGCCATCACCGCCCTCATCGGGCCGAACGGCGCCGGCAAGACGACGTTCTTCAACCTGCTCACCGGGTTCGACAAGCCGGACGCGGGGTCGTGGACGTTCGAGGGCCGCCGGCTCAACGGCCTGTCCGCGTACAAGGTGGCGCGGCTCGGCATGGTCCGCACCTTCCAGCTCACCAAGGCGCTCGCCCGCATGACCGTGCTCGAGAACATGCGTCTCGGCGCCACCGGGCAGCGGGGCGAGAACTTCTTCCGAGCGCTGCTGCCGCCCCTGTGGCGCGAGCAGCAGCGCGGCATCGACGACCGGGCCCACGGGCTGCTCGAGCGCTTCCGGCTGGACCGCAAGGCGGAGGACTTCGCCGGCAGCCTGTCGGGCGGGCAGCGCAAGCTGCTCGAGATGGCGCGGGCGCTCATGGTCGAGCCGACCATGGTCATGCTCGACGAGCCCATGGCAGGCGTGAACCCCGCCCTGACGCAGTCCCTGCTGGCGCACGTCAAGGACCTGCGGGCGCAGGGGATGACGGTGCTGTTCGTCGAGCACGACATGGACATGGTGCGCGACATCAGCGACTGGGTGATCGTCATGGCGCAGGGGCGCGTCGTGGCCGAGGGCCCGCCGGACGTGGTCATGGCCGACCCTGCGGTCATCGACGCGTACCTCGGCGCCCACCACGACGCGCCGCTGTCCATCGAGGAGGAGCAGCGGCAGCTCGCGGAGGCCGACGCCTCGCGAGCCGCGCATCCCGAGCAGGAGGTCCGGTGAGCAGTCCCCTCGGCCGGGCCAAGGTGCAGGCGGAGCAGGCCGAGCAGCAGCGCCTGGACGCCGCCCGCGCCGCGCACCGCGCGGGCGCTGAGGGGGCTCTGGTCCGCGTCGACGACCTGGTCGCCGGCTACGTGCCCGGGGTCGACATCCTCGACGGCTGCGACCTGCACTGCGCCGAGGGCGAGCTCGTCGGCATCATCGGCCCGAACGGCGCCGGGAAGTCGACGCTGCTCAAGTCGCTGTTCGGACTGGTGGACGTGCGCAGCGGCCGGGTCACCCTGCGCGGGCAGGACATCACGGGCAAGAAGGCCCACCAGCTCGTCGGGATGGGCGTCGGGTTCGTCCCGCAGACCAACAACGTGTTCCCTCGGCTGAGCATCGAGGAGAACCTGCAGATGGGGCTCTACCACGAGCCCAAGCGCTTTCCCGAACGGTTCGCGTACGTCGCCGAGCTGTTCCCCGCACTCGCGGCGCGGCGCAAGCAGCGGGCGGGCTCGCTGTCCGGCGGTGAGCGGCAGATGGTGGCGATGGGGCGGGCTCTCATGCCCGGGCCGTCCGTGCTGCTGCTCGACGAGCCGTCGGCGGGCCTGTCGCCCGCGCTGCAGGACGAAGTGTTCCTGCGCTGCCGGCAGATCAACGCCACCGGCGTCTCGATCATCATGGTCGAGCAGAACGCGCGGCGCTGCCTGCAGATATGCGACCGCGGCTACGTGCTCGACCAGGGCCGCAACGCCTACACCGCCTCGGGCCGGGACCTCATCAACGACCCCAAGGTCATCGAGCTCTACCTCGGGACGCTGGCGAAGGCCTGAGCGTTCCCCCGGGCGGTACGGCTGGCCCACACCGGGACCGGACGGCCGTGAGGGGCCCAGCGGACGCCGAGCCCCTCACCAGCCGGAGGGCTGCTAGCCCTCGATCTTGCCGCGCTGGTACTCGCCCTTCGTGGGGTCGTACTTGTTGTTGGCCCCGTACGTGTAGACGCCGATGCTCGCCTGCGTCGGGTCGCCGGCGTCGGAGAGCTCGATGTCGCCGCTGACGCCGTCGTAGTCGAGGTCCTTGCCGGCCTCGGCCAGCTTCTTGCAGTCGGCGAAGCTCTCGCACTTCTCGCCGCCGCGCGTGACCCCGGGCAGGGCCTTGGCGATGGCGGTGCCCGCGTCGCTCTTGGCGGCGATCGCGGCGAGCGCCGTGGTCACCACGGCGTCGTAGGACTCGGCGGAGTACGAGTACTCCTCGAGCTTCGGGTCGATCTCCTGCAGCCTCTTGCGGAAGTCGCCGGGCGACGACGCGCCGGGCAGCGTGCCCTTCACGCCCTTGAGAACGCCCTTGGGCAGGTCGTTGCCGAGCGTGTTGCTGAGGTTGCCGTCGACGAGGTAGAGCGGCACGTCCTGCGGGCCGATGCCCTGCGCGATCATCGCCTGGATGACCTTGGACGACTCCTCGAACCCGATGAGCACGACGGCGTCGGGCTTCGCCGCCTTGACCTGACCGATCTGAGCGTCGAAGTTGCTCGCCGCCGGGTCGTAGAAGACCGGATTCTCGGGGGCGAGGTTGCCGCCGCCCTCCTTGACCGTGTCGCCGACGTTCTTGGCGAGGCTCTCGCCGTAGGGGTCCTGCAGCACGAGGAGCGCGATGTTGCTGTGGCCGTCGGCGAGGACCGTCTCGCCGAGGACGCGGCCCTGGAGCACGTCGGACGGCGCGGTGCGGAAGTACAGCCCGTTGTCGTTGTACGTCGTGAACTTCGTCGACGTGTTGGCCGGGCTGTAGTGCACGACACCGGCACGCGTGATCTTGTCGATGACGGTCAGCGAGACGCCTGAGGATGCCGCACCGATGATCGCGTCCGCCTTGGCGGCGAGCAGTCGGTCGACGGTGGGGTTCGCGACGTCCTGTTGCGCGTCGCCGGAGTCGCCCTCGACGTACTTCACGTCCTTGCCGAGGACGCCGCCCGCGGCGTTGATCTCCTTCAACGCGAGCTTGACGCCGGCGAACTCGGGCGGGCCGAGGAACGCGAGGTTGCCGGTCTGCGGGAGCAGGCTGCCGATGGTGAGGACGCCGTCGCTGGTGTTCTGCGCGGGCGCGGCGGCGCTGGACGACGACGAGGTCGCGGGCTGCGACGACGAGGCCGCGGTGCCCGGGCTGCCGCTCCCGCTCCCGCCGCCGCAGGCCGCCAGGGCCAGGCTGCCCGCGCCGAACAGAGCGAGCGTGCGCCAGGTGCGCGTGGACTGAGGCATCCACCATCTCCTTGGTGTCCGCGCAGGTGCGCGGTCAGGTCGTAGGACGAGCAGAACGTACGGCAGCACGGCGCCCGACCGGGGACGCGGCGCGGCGCCCGTTGTGAGGTCGTGACCTCGGTCCGGGAGCGGGTCAGTCGGTGCGGTGCACGGTCGCCGTGCCGTCGAGCACCTCCTGCGCGACGACCCGCATCGACCGCCGCCCGTCCATCGCCGCGCGCTGGATCCAGCGGAACGCCTCCGGCTCGGTGAAGCCGTGCCTGGTCTGCAGCACGCTCTTGGCCCGGTCGACGAGCGTCCGCGCGGCCAGCCGGTCGGCCAGACCGGTGACCTCGCGCTCGAGCGCGACGACCTCGGCGAAGCGCGTGGCGGCCATCTCGAGCGCCGGCAGCAGGTCCTTCTGCGCGAACGGCTTGACGAGGTAGGCCATGACCCCGGCCTCGCTCGCCCGGGCCACCAGGTCGCGCTGGCTGAACGCGGTGAGCAGCACGACGGGAGCAATCCGCTCCTGGACGATCTGCTCGGCCGCGGCGATGCCGTCGAGCACCGGCATCTTCACGTCGAGCACGACGACGTCGGGGCGCAGCTCGCGGGCCAGGTGCACGGCCGTGGCGCCGTCGCCCGCCTGCCCCACGACGTCGTAGCCCTCCTCGCCCAGCATCTCGACGAGGTCGAGCCGGATCAGCGCCTCGTCCTCGGCGACGAGCACGCGCCGGGAGGGCGGCCCGGCGAGGGGCCGGACGTCGGGCACAGCGGACTCCTGGGGCGCCGGCGGGGCGGGGCGCACGGCCCCCTGCAGCGGAGCGGTCAGGGTAGTGACGGCCGGCGCGAGCCCGAGCGGCCGGTGCGGCGCGCCGTACGCTCGCTGCCCCGCCCCCGTCGCGCAACCGGCAGACGCACGGTGCTCAAACCACCGACAGTGTGGGTTCGAATCCCACCGGGGGCACGCCGTCAGCGGTGGTGGACCCGCACGCCGACGTCCTCCAGCGCGGTCCCGGCGGGGACGGGCTCAGGCCGCCGACGCTCCGGGCGGTGTGGGGAGGAACCCGCCGAGCCGGTGCACGCGCATCGCGTTGGTGGACCCGGTGGTGGACGGCGGGCTGCCGGCCACGATGGTGACGAGCTCGCCCCGCTGCATGCGGCCGAGGTCGAGCATCGCCCGCTCGACCTGCCGGACCATCTCGTCGGTGTGCGTCACGGGCGGGACGAGGAAGGTCTCGACCCCCCACACGAGCGCCAGCTGGCTCCGCACGTCCGGGATGGGGGTGAACGCGAGCAGCGGGATCGGCGAGCGGTGCATGGCGAGCCGGCGCGCGGTGTCACCGGACTGGGTGAACGCGACGATCGCGCTCGCGCCCACGGTGGCGGCGACGTCCGCGGCCGCGCGGGCGATGGCGCTGCCGATGGAGTTGGGCGCGCTCACGACGCGCGGGACGCGCCCGACTTCTTCCTCGGCAGCGGCGATGATGCGCGCCATCGTCGCCACCGCCTGCACGGGGTAGCGGCCGACGCTCGTCTCCCCCGACAGCATCACGGCGTCGGCGCCGTCGAGCACGGCGTTGGCGACATCGCTCGCCTCCGCCCGCGTCGGCCGGCTGTTGCCGATCATGCTCTCGAGCATCTGCGTCGCGACGATGACGGGCTTGGCCTGCTCGCGGGCCGCCTGCACGGCCCGCTTCTGGACCAGCGGCACCCGCTCCAGCGGCATCTCGACGCCGAGATCGCCCCGGGCGACCATGACCCCGTCGAACGCCTCGACGATCGCGTCGAGGTCGTCGACGGCCTGCGGCTTCTCGAGCTTGGCGAGAACGGGGACCCGTACGCCGACCTCGTCCATGATCCGGCGGACGTCGTCGACGTCGGCCGGGCTGCGCACGAACGACAGGGCGACGAGGTCGACGCGCAGGCCCAGCGCGAAGCGCAGGTCGGCCTCGTCCTTGTCGGACATGGCGGGCACGCTGACGGCGACGCCGGGCAGCGACAGCCCCTTGTTGTTGGAGACCGGACCGCCCTCGGTGACGACCATCCGCACGCGCGGGCCGTCGACCTCGAGCACGCGCAGGGCGAGGCGGCCGTCGTCGACGAGCACGCGCTCGCCCCGTCCGACGTCGTCGGCGAGACCGGCGTACGTGGTGGACACCAGGTCGTGGTCGCCGGGCACGTCCTCGGTGGTGACGGTGACCGTCTCGCCGGTCGCCCAGA
The DNA here is from genome assembly GCA_030773235.1 of Actinomycetota bacterium. Taxonomy (GTDB): domain Bacteria; phylum Actinomycetota; class Actinomycetes; order Mycobacteriales; family SCTD01; genus JALYNK01. Next base: position 5,335 of record JALYNK010000093.1, read on the forward strand.
CCACCGGGCCGGACGCGAAGGTCCCGAGCCGGATCTTGGGTCCCTGCAGGTCGGCCAGCACGCCCACGCCCCGGCCGGACTCGTCCCCGGCCTGCCGCACCCAGCGGTAGGCCTGCGCGTGGTCCTCGTACGACCCGTGCGAGAAGTTGAGCCGCGCGACGTCCATGCCGGCGTGCACCAGCGAGCGGATGCCCTCGTAGCTGGCCACGGCCGGTCCGATCGTGCAGACGATCTTCGCGCGCCGGGTCACCGCGTCAGCCTAGGGCCGGTCAGGCCGCCTCCCACGGCCCCAGGAGGAGGCACGCCGCGTCGACGTCGAGGAGGTCGAGCACGCAGACGGCCTGCACCGCCGCGGTGACGGCGAGGGCTGCGGAGCCGGCGCACGGCAGCGTGCCGCCGCTCGACAGGCGCAGCGCGCGCGCCGCGGCCAGCTGGGCGCGCGCGGTGGCGACCAGCCGGTCGCTCTCCAGCGCGGCGACGCAGGCGCGGTGCACCGACCCGGACCACCCGAGCCCGCGGTGCAGCTCCTCCTGGGCCGCCGCCGTCCGTTGCCACTGCTCGGGCGTACGGCGACCGACCTGCTCCAGCAGCTCGCGCAGCACGCCGGCGCCGTCCGGGCCGTAGCCGTCCTCCGGCAGCGCCGGCGGCACGGGGAACAGCGCCTGCGACCAGGGTCCGCGCAGCAGCGCGACGTCGGCCGGCTCGGCCTCCCGGCCCGCCCAGGCGGCAGTCACCGCGTCGAGCGCCGCGGTCTGCGCGGCCGGCGGGGCGGCGCGCAGCGGAGCCTCGCGCAGCAGAAGGGCGTGCAGGTCGGGCAGCGAGCCGAGGAGGCTCCCGGTGAGCACCGCGCCGAGCCCCGCGAGCTGCTCGCGGTCGGTCGGCCCGGTGAGCGCCGCACGCACCTGCGG
>JALYNK010000094.1 GCA_030773235.1 Actinomycetota bacterium
GCGCCGCACCAGCCCTCCTCGTCGTCCTGCGCGCCGGCTCGCCCGGCGCGCACGGGTGCGCGATCCTGGCACCCGCCGATCCGGACGGCCGAGGAGGTCGAGCGCCACGCCGGGAGTCCGCCCTCCGCGCGACGAGCGCACCCCGCCGGGCTGGCCGCAGGAGGTCCTGCCGCCGCACGCGCCGGAGTGGGAGCGCAGCGCGGTCGCGTGGCTGTTCGACCTGTGTCCGCACGACTACCGCGCGCACGAGGTGCTGCGGCGGCACCCGGTCGTGCTCGCCCGCTTCGCCGCCGGGCACGTGAGCGCCGCCGTCGACTCGGCCCGCGCCGGGCTCCGCACGCTGCGCCGCGACCTGCGCGACGTCGTGCCTCCGGAGGTGGTCGAGGCGGCGCTCGCCGCGTACGACCGGGAGGGCCGTCGCCTCGTCGCCGTCGGCCGGCAGGTCGCGCTCGTCGACGCCGCGCTGCGCGGCGAGCGGCACGTCCCGCGCCTGTGACGCCCGGCTCGGGGAGGCCCGGCTCGGGGAGGCCCGGCCCGGTGAGGAGGCGCAGCGGGAGAGCGCCACGTAGCCTGGGGGCTCCGGGGAGGAGACGTCGTTGCGCCTGCTGGAGTCCGTCCGTGCCCCCGAGGACCTCAAGCGGCTCGCTCCCGAGCAGCTGCCCGTGCTCGCCGCCGAGATCCGCGACTTCCTCATCGACGCGGTGTCGCGCAGCGGCGGGCACCTCGGCCCGAGCCTCGGCGTCGTCGAGCTGACGCTCGCGCTGCACCGCGTCTTCGACAGCCCGCGCGACCGCATCGTGTGGGACACCGGCCACCAGGCGTACGTGCACAAGATCGTCACCGGCCGCCAGACGGGCTTCGACACGCTGCGCAAGCAGGGCGGGCTGTCCGGCTACCCGAGCCGCGCGGAGTCCGAGCACGACGTGGTGGAGAACAGCCACGCCTCGACCGCGCTGTCGTACGCCGACGGGCTGGCCAAGGCCTACCGCATCCGCGGTGAGGACCGCCACGTCGTCGCCGTCGTCGGAGACGGCGCCCTGACCGGCGGCATGTGCTGGGAGGCGCTCAACACCATCGCCTCGGACTCGCTGCCGATCGTCATCGTCGTCAACGACAACGGCCGGTCCTACGACCGGACCGTGGGCGGCCTGGCCGAGCACCTGGCCGGGCTGCGCATGACGCAGGGCTACGAGAAGGCGCTCGGCACGGTCAAGACGACGCTGGTCAACACGCCGGTCGTCGGCCCGCCGCTGTACGAGGCGCTGCACGGCCTCAAGCGGGGCCTCAAGGACTACCTGCAGCCGCAGGTGCTCTTCGAGGACCTCGGCCTCAAGTACGTCGGCCCGATCGACGGGCACGACTCCACCGCGATGGAGGCGGCGCTGCGCCGGGCCAAGGAGTTCGGGGGCCCCGTGATCGTGCACGCGGTCACCGTGAAGGGCTACGGCTACCAGCCCGCCGTCGACGACGAGGCCGACTGCCTGCACGGCGTCGGCGTGTTCGACCCGGTCACCGGCAAGCCCCTCGGCACCGCGTCGCGCGGCTTCACGCACGTCTTCGCCGAGGAGATCGTGCAGATCGGCGCGGAGCGTCCCGACGTCGTCGCGATCACCGCGGCGATGCTGCAGCCGGTCGGGCTGCGGCAGTTCGCCGCGACCTACCCCGAGCGGACCTTCGACGTGGGGATCGCCGAGCAGCACGCGGTGACCTCCGCCGCCGGCCTCGCGCTCGGGGGGATGCACCCGGTCGTCTGCCTGTACGCGACCTTCCTCAACCGGGCGTTCGACCAGGCGCTGATGGACGTGGCGCTGCACGGCCTGCCGGTGACGTTCGTGCTCGACCGCGCCGGGATCACCGGCGAGGACGGCGCGAGCCACAACGGCATGTGGGACCTGTCGCTCCTGCAGGTCGTGCCCGGCATCCGGATCGCCGCGCCGCGCGACGCCGCGACCCTGCGCGAGGAGCTGCGCGAGGCGCTCGCGGTCGACGACGGCCCGACGGTCGTGCGCTACCCCAAGGGCGCGATCAGCGACGACCTGCCCGCCGTCGAGCGGCGGGGTCCGGTCGACGTGCTGCGCCGGCTGCCCGGCGACGACGTCCTGCTCGTCGCGGTCGGCGCCACCGCCGCGCTCGCGCTGGAGGTCGCCGATCGGTGCGCCGCGCAGGGCATCGGCGTCACCGTCGTCGACCCGCGCTGGGTCACCCCCGTCGCGCCGGAGCTCGTGGCGCTCGCGTCGTCGTACGGCCTCGTGGTGACCGTCGAGGACGGGAGCCGGGTCGGCGGCGCCGGGACGCGAGTGGCGCAGGCGCTGCGCGACGCCAGGGTCGACGTGCCGACCCGCGAGATCGGGATCCCGCCGCAGTTCCTCGCCCACGGCTCGGTCGCGCAGGTCAAGGCGGCGGTGGGCCTGACAGCCCAGGACGTGGCGCGGCAGGTCGTCGAGACGGTCGCCGTCCGCGAGCCGGCTCTGGACCCCGCCGAGACCTGAACAGCGACTGCCGGCACCTCCCGGGCCGGCGCGGCGCGTCAGGTGCCGCAGAAGGTCCGGTAGACGCCGAAGTCGACCGGCGCGGGCTCGGCGTAGCGCTCGAGGCCGGGCCGCTCGTCGTACGGGGCCGTCACCGCCTCGAGGAGCCGGGCGAGCGGGGCGAGGTCGTCGCCGGTCGCGGCGGCGAGCGCCTCCTCGACGAGGTGGTTGCGGGGGATGTACACGGGGTTGACCCGGTCCATCGCGTCGGCGTCCGGACCCAGCGCGCGCCAGCGCGCCGCCCACGCGTCGAACGCGGCGAGGTCGATAAACAGCCCGCGCGCGGGCTCGGCGTCGCCCCGGGCGACCCGGCTCAGGTGCCGCCAGGACGACGTCCAGTCGACGTGGCTCTGCTGCAGCAGCACGAGCAGGTCGTCGACCAGCGGCCCGGCGACTGCGTCGTCGACGGTGCCCGGCAGGCCGAGCTTGGCCTGCACGCCGCGCGCCCACGCGGCGCCGTAGTGCTCGCGGAACCCGTCGAGCGCCTCGACCGCGAGGGCGACGGCCTGCTCCTGGTCGTCGGCGAACAGGGGCAGGAGCGCCTCGGCGAGCCGGGCGAGGTTCCACTGCGCGATCGCCGGCTGGTTGCCGTACGCGTAGCGCCCGCCCTCGTCGATCGAGCTGTAGACCGTGGCGGGATCGAACGCCTCGAGGAAGGCGCAGGGCCCGTAGTCGATCGTCTCGCCGGAGATCGTCGTGTTGTCGGTGTTCATGACGCCGTGCACGAACCCGACGAGCATCCACGAGGCGACGAGCCGCGCCTGCGCGGCGACCACGGCGGCGAACAGCGCGAGGTACGGCTGCTCGGCCTGCGCCGCGGCCGGGTGGTGCCGGGCGATCGCGTGGTCGGCCAGGCGGCGCAGGAGGTCGACGTCGCCGGTCGCCCGGGCGTACTGGAAGCTGCCGACCCGCAGGTGGCTGCTGGCGACCCGGGCGAGGACCGCGCCGGGCAGCACGGTCTCGCGGCGCACCGGCCGGCCGGTCGCGACCACCGCGAGGGACCGGGTGGTGGGGATGCCGAGCGCGTGCATCGCCTCGCTCACGACGTGCTCGCGCAGCATCGGCCCGACGGCGGCCAGGCCGTCCCCGCCGCGGGCGAACGGCGTGCGGCCGGAGCCCTTGAGGTGCAGGTCGCGCAGCCGCCCCTGCGTGTCGACGAGCTCGCCGAGCAGCAGCGCCCGCCCGTCGCCGAGGCGGGGGACGAAGCCCCCGAACTGGTGGCCGGCGTACGCCTGCGCCACCGGCCGGGCGCCCTCCGGGACGAGGTCGCCGACGAGCAGGCGCAGGCCGGCGGCGCTGCGCAGCCAGCCGGGGTCGAGGGCGAGCTCGGCGGCCAGCGGCTCGTTGAGCACGAGCAGCCGGGGGTCCGGCGCCTCCTCCGCCTGCCAGGGCAGGGCCATCTCGGCGAGCTCGCGCGCGAAGCGGTCGTCGAGGGTCACGGGGGCTGCGGGTGCGGCGCTCACCTCGGAGAGAACACGCCGCCCCACCGGCTCGTTCCGCGCGCCGGGCCGTCCGTCAGCCCGCGGCGCGCGCGGGCGTGCGCCCGCCGACGGGGACGAGCGTGCGGTCGAGGTCGGTGCGCAGCAGCGTGGCGGCGTCGACGAGGTAGTTCTGGCGCATCCGCCAGGGGTCGCGGGAGCCCTGCTTGGGGAACGCGGCGACGGAGCGCTGCACGTACCCGGATGTGAGCTCCAGCAGCGGTCGCTCGGCCAGGCCGGCGTCCGGCGCCGGCGCGACGGCTGCGTACCCCCTGCGGTCCAGGTGCTTGAGCACCTTGCAGACCAGGCGTGAGGTGAGGTCGGCGCGAAGGGTCCAGGACGCGTTGGTGTAACCGAGGCAGACCGCGAGGTTCGGCACTCCGCTGATCATCGTGCCGCGCCACATGAACCGCCGGGACAGGTCGACCGGCTCGCCGTCGACCTGCAGGGCCAGGCCGCCGAGCGCGCGCAGCCGCAGACCGGTGGCCGTGACGACGACGTCCGCGGGCAGCACCCGCCCGGACGCCAGCCGGATCCCCTCGGGCACGAACGTCTCGATCCGGTCGGTGACGACGTCGGCGGTGCCCTGCCTGACCGCCTTGAACAGGTCGGCGCCGGGGATCGCGCACAGCCGCTGGTCCCACGGGTCGTACGCCGGGGTGAAGTGGTCCGCCACGAGCTGCGCATCGCCGATGATCTTGCTGGCCAGGCCGGTGAGCAGCCGGCGGGCGGTCTGCGGGCGGCGACGGCAGAACTGGTAGAAGCCGGTCGTCAGCGCGATGTTCTTCGCCCGGATCGCCCGGTGCGCGAGCGGCCGGGGGAGCACGCGGCGCAGGCGCTCGGCGACCGCGTCGCGACGCGGCACCGGGCTGATCCACGTCGCCGTGCGCTGCAGCATCGTGACGTGCCCGGCCCGCTCCGCGAGCGCCGGGACGAGCGTCACGGCGGTGGCGCCGCTGCCGATCACGACGACGCGCCTGTCCGTGACGTCGAGGTCGTCCGACCAGAACTGCGGGTGCACGACCGTGCCGGCGAACGACTCGACGCCCGGGAACTCCGGCGCGTGGCCCTGCTCGTAGTCGTAGTAGCCGGCGCACAGGTAGAGGAACCGGCAGGTCACCGTCCGGCGGGTGCCGCCCTGGTCGACCGTGAGCGTCCAACGCGCCGCGTCGGTCGACCAGGCGGCCGCGAGGACCCGGCTGCGGTAGGCGATGCGCCGGTCGATGCCGTACGCCTGCGCGGTCTCGCGCAGGTAGTCGAGGATCGCGGGCCCGTCCGCGAGGGTGCGGTCGTCGGTCCACGGCCGGAACGGGTAGCCGAGCGTGTACATGTCGGAGTCGGACCGGACGCCGGGGTAGCGGAACAGGTCCCAGGTCCCGCCGAGCGTGTCCCGGGCCTCGAGGACCGCGCAGGTCTTCTCGGGGCACTCGGTCTGCAGCCGGTACGCCGCGCCGATGCCGGACAGCCCGGCGCCGACGACGACGACGTCGACGTGCTGCGGGAGGGTCTGCTCGCTCACCTCCCCAGTGTCGCGCTCCCGCGGGTCGCCGGCCCGGGCGTCGCGCGCCCGAGGGTCGCGGTCGCGCCCACCGGGCGCCTCCGCGCGGCGCGGGGCACGAGGCGGGTCCACCCGACCGGGAAGAGCCGGGCGAGCACGTCCGGCACCTTGGCGCTCAGCGCCACGAGCACCCGCGCCTCACGCCGCTCGACGCCGCGCAGGATGCGCTCCGCCGCCCTGTCGGCCGGGTGGGTGAGGAAGCGGCCGAAGGAGCGCTTGCCCGCCTCGGCCTCCTCGCGCGGCACCCCGCTCGCGACCCGCGCCTGCTCGGCGATGCGGGTGCGCACGCCGCCCGGGTGCACGGTGGTCACGCCGACGCCCTGGTCGAGCAGCTCCAGGCGCAGCGCCTCGCTGAACCCGCGCAGTGCGAACTTGCTGGCGCAGTACGCGGTCTGCCCGGGCGGGGCGATCAGGCCGAACAGGCTCGACACGTTGACGACGTGGCTCCCGGGCTGCGCGACGAGCGCCGGGAGCAGCGCGTGCGTGAGTGCCACGGGCGCGCGGAAGTTCACCGCCATCACCTCGTCGAACTCCTCGAGCGTCATCTGGTCGAAGCGCCCGGCCAGCGCGATGCCGGCGTTGTTGACGAGCAGCGTGGGCCGCGGCGCCGCGTCGAGGACGCGCCGGGCCACGGCGGCGAGGTCGT
>JALYNK010000095.1 GCA_030773235.1 Actinomycetota bacterium
GCCGCCGCCAGGCGCTCCGCGTCGCGGTCGAGCAGCACGAGGTCGCTGCCGCGCGCAGCGAGCGCGTGCGCGAGCTGCTCGCCGATGCCGCTGGCGGCGCCGGTGACGACGGCGGTGCCGCCCGCGAAGCGGTAGAGGGGCAGGACGGTCACGGCACTCCCCCGTCTCACGGTCAGGTGAGGTTCACGACCGGGTGGGGTCGATGCGCCGGCCGCCCCCGCCCTGCCACTCGACGAGCATGGTCGTAGCGTCGTCCTGCAGCTCGCCGTGCTGGTGCGCCAGGATCGCGTGCATGAGCCGCCGCATCGTCTCGGGCACGGGCAGCTCCGCGGTCGACTCCCGGGCGACCAGGTCGGCGAGCCGCTCCAGCCCGAAGAACTCGCCGTCGGCCGCGCGGGCCTCGACCACCCCGTCGGTGTAGACGAGCAGCCGGTCGCCGGGCTGCAGCGACTCCTCGCCGAACTGCGACGCGCCCCCGAGCTGCTTCATCCCCAGCGGCAGACCGGCCTCCATCTCCAGCGTCTTGACGACGCGTCCGTCGCGGAGCAGCAGGGGCGCCGGGTGCCCCGCGCTGTGCCAGTGGAGAGCACCCGACGCGAGGTCCAGCTCGGCGAGCAGGCCCGTGACGAAGCAGTCGCCGGGGAAGTTCGTCGCGATGGCCTCGTCAACGGCGTGCACGGTGCCCGACAGGTCGAGCCCGCGCCGCCGGGCGCCGCGGTACGCGCCGATGGCCACCGTGGCGAGCCAGCCGGCCGCCAGGCCGTGCCCCATCGCGTCGAAGACCGCGAACCGCGCCGACGTCGCGTCGACGGCGTAGTCGAAGGTGTCGCCGCCCACCTCGTACGCGGGCGCCAGGACGCTCGAGATCACCAGACGGTCGGTGCCGAAGGTCAGCGGAGGCAGCAGGTTCCAGGCGATCTCCGCGGCGAGCGACATCGGCCGGGAGCGCCGGACGAGGGCGAACAGGTCGCCGTAGGAGTTCTTGACCAGCACCAGCTCGGCGATGAGTGTGGCGAAGGCGTTGAGCTGCTCGTCGGTCGCCCGGTCGCCGGTCTCGGGGAACTCCAGTTGCACGACGCCGAGCCGCTCCAGGCCGTCGAGCAGGGGGGTCCAGACGCGGCGACCGCCGTCCGCGCGCAGCATCTCGAGCAGGCGGAAGCAGCGGCCGGCGAGGGTGCTGTCGATGCTCAGCGGGCCGTACGTGCTGCCGTGCTGCGGAAGCGGCACCAGCGAGGACTGCTCGTGGTCGACGAGGTACACCGTCACCTGCTCCGCGCCGAGCGCGCGCCCCTGCTCCGCCAGCAGCCCGGCGACGTCGGCGGGGGTGGTCAGACGCGCCGCCGCAGGCAGACCCGTGAGCATGGCCTTTGCGGAGTCGGTCACCCGGGCAACGTAACCAGCGGGACTGCCCGGTGCCGTCCCCGCTCTCCCGCCGGCGGGCACGGGGTGCGTGTCGGCCCGGGACTGTCGGCCCCGGGTGGGAGACTGGCCGCCCGCCAGCCGGACCCGCAGGAGTGCCTCCCCGATGTCGACCGGACCGTCGAGCGACTCCTTCGTGCACCTGCACGTGCACACCGAGTACTCGATGCTCGACGGAGCGGCCCGCCTGGACGACCTGTTCGCCCGCACCGCCGAGCTCGGCATGCCGGCGCTCGCGATGACCGACCACGGCAACGTGTTCGGGGCCTACGACTTCTACAAGAAGGCGCAGGCGCACGGCGTCAAGCCGATCATCGGCACGGAGGCCTACCTCGCGCCGGGCAGCCGGTTCGACAAGACCCGGCACCGCTGGGGCTCCGGCGGCGAGGACGACGTGTCCGGCGGCGGCGCGTACACGCACATGACGCTGCTGTCGACGAGCACGCGCGGCATGCACGCGCTGTTCCGGCTGTCGTCGTTGGCGAGCCTCGAGGGCTACTACTACAAGCCGCGGATGGACAAGGAGCTGCTCGCCGAGCACGCCGTCGACCTCGTCGGCACGACCGGCTGCCCGTCGGGCGAGATCCAGACCCACCTGCGCATGGGCGAGTACGACAAGGCCCGGCGCGCAGCGGCGGAGTTCCGCGACATCTTCGGCGCGGACAACTTCTTCTGCGAGCTCATGGACCACGGCATCCCCATCGAGCGCCGCGCGCAGCAGGACCTCCTGCGCCTGGCCCGCGACCTCGACCTGCCGCTGCTCGCCACCAACGACCTGCACTACACGCACGCCGAGGACGCCAAGGCGCACGAGGTGCTGCTGTGCGTGCAGTCCGGCAAGACGATGGCCGATCCGGGCCGCTTCAAGTTCGACGCCCAGGACTTCTACCTCAAGAGCCCGGCCGAGATGCGGTCGCTGTGGTCGGAGCTGCCCGAGGCCTGCGACAACACGCTGCTCGTCGCCGAGCGCTGCGAGGTCTCCTTCGCCGAGGGTGCCGACCTCATGCCCCGCGTCGACGTGCCGGAGGGCTACGACGAGGCCCGGTGGCTGCGCGAGCAGGTGCACGCCGGCCTGCGCTCGCGCTTCCCGGGCGGCGTGCCTGAGACGCACGTGCGGCAGGCCGACTACGAGGTCGACGTCATCGTCGCGATGGGCTTTCCCGGCTACTTCCTCGTCACCGCCGACCTGTGCCGCTACGCGAAGGAGAACGGCATCCGGGTGGGCCCGGGCCGCGGATCGGCCGCCGGCTCTCTGGTCGCGTACGCGCTGCGCATCACCGAGCTCGACCCCGTCGAGCACAAGCTGCTGTTCGAGCGCTTCCTCAACCCCGAGCGCGTCTCGATGCCCGACATCGACCTCGACTTCGACGAGCGCCGGCGCGGCGACATGATCCGCTACGCCACGGAGAAGTACGGCGAGGAGCGGGTCTCGCAGATCATCACGTACGGCACGATCAAGGCCAAGCAGGCGGTCAAGGACTCCGCCCGCGTGCTCGGCTACCCGTTCGCGACCGGCGACAAGATCACCAAGGCGATGCCGCCGGCGGTGATGGGCAAGGACATCCCGCTCAAGGGCATCTTCGACCCGACCCACAAGCGCTACGGCGAGGCGGCGGAGTTCCGCGCCCTGTACGAGTCCGACGCCGACACCAAGGCGGTCGTCGACACCGCGCTCGGTCTCGAGGGCCTCAAGCGCCAGTGGGGCGTGCACGCCGCGGGCGTCATCCTGTGCCGCGAGCCGCTGCTCGACGTCATCCCGATCCAGCGCCGCGAGCAGGACGGCGCGATCATCACGCAGTTCGACATGGGCGCCTGCGAGACGCTCGGGCTGCTGAAGATGGACTTCCTCGGCCTGCGCAACCTCACCGTCCTGGACGACTGCCTGGCGCACATCGCGTCGAACCGGGGCGAGACGGTGGTGCTCGAGGACCTCCCGCTCGACGACCGCGCGACGTACGAGCTGCTCGCCCGCGGCGACACGCTCGGCGTCTTCCAGCTCGACGGCGGGCCGATGCGCGCGCTGCTGCGCTCGATGGCGCCGACGTCGTTCGACGACATCTCCGCGGTGCTCGCGCTCTACCGGCCCGGGCCGATGGGCGCCAACGCGCACAACGACTACGCCGACCGCAAGAACGGCCGCAAGCCGATCGTGCCGATCCATCCGGAGCTGGAGGAGCCGCTCGCCGACGTGCTGGGGGAGACGTTCGGGCTGATCGTCTACCAGGAGCAGGTCATGGCGATCGCGCAGAAGCTCGCCGGCTACTCCCTCGGCGCCGCCGACCTGCTGCGCCGCGCGATGGGCAAGAAGAAGAAGGAGATCCTCGACAAGGAGTACGTCCCGTTCTCCAGCGGGATGAGGGCCAACGGCTACTCCGACGCGGCGATCAAGACGCTGTGGGACATCCTCGTCCCGTTCTCCGACTACGCCTTCAACCGGGCGCACACCGCGGGCTACGGGCTGGTCAGCTACTGGACGGCGTACCTCAAGGCGAACTACCCGGCCGAGTACATGGCCGCGCTGCTGACGAGCGTGCGCGACGACAAGGACAAGAGCGCGCTCTACCTCGCCGAGTGCCGGCGCATGGGCATCAAGGTGCTGCCGCCCGACGTCAACGACTCCGACGGCGACTTCACCCCGCGGGGCACCGACATCCGCTTCGGCCTGCAGGCGGTGCGCAACGTCGGCGGCAACGTCGTCGCGTGCATCGTGCAGAGCCGGCGCACCAAGGGTCGGTACGCCGACTTCCCCGACTTCCTGCGCAAGGTCGACGGGCTCGCCTGCAACAAGAAGACCGTCGAGTCGCTCGTCAAGGCGGGCGCGTTCGACTCGCTCGGCCACACCCGCAAGGGGCTGCACGGCATCCACGCCGAGGCCATCGAGCTGTGCATGGCGACCAAGCGCCGGGAGGCCGAGGGCCAGTTCGACCTGTTCGGCAGCGGCGGGGCCGACGGCGGCGAGGACCCGGTCTTCGAGGTCCGCGTGCCGGTCGGGGAGTGGGAGAAGGCGGTCCTGCTCGCCCACGAGCGGGAGATGCTCGGGCTCTACGTCTCCGACCACCCCCTGCTCGGCGTCGAGCACGTGCTGGCGCAGGCGGTGGAGTGCTCGGTGTCGGCGCTCGCCGACCGCGACGACGGCAGCCCGGTGACGGTCGGCGGGATCCTGTCCAGCGTCACGCGCAAGGTGACGAAGAAGGGCGACGCCTGGGCTATGGCGACGCTGGAGGACCTCGAGGGCGCGGTCGAGGTCCTGTTCTTCCCCGCCGCCTACCAGGCGGCGGCCGTGCAGCTCGTCGAGGACGCCGTCGTGCTCGTGCGCGGCCGCGTCGACCGCCGCGAGGACGTCCCCAAGATCGTGGCCAGCGAGCTCGTGGTGCCCGACCTGTCCGTCGGCGCGCGCGGTCCGGTCGTCGTGCAGCTGCCGACGGCCCGGTGCACGCCGCCGGTGGTCGAGCGCTTCAAGGAGGTGCTGTCGGCGCACCCGGGCACCACCGAGGTCCACCTGCAGCTCGTCAGCGGCGGCCGCACCACCGTGGTCCGGCTCGATGACCGGCTGCGGGTCGCCGCGGGCGGCGCGCTGTTCGCCGATCTCAAGGCCCTGCTCGGCGTGGGCTGCCTCGGAGCCGGCTAGTGGTCGCGGATGGGCAGCCCCCCGCGCGCGGTGAGCGCGCCGGGCTCGCTCCGCTGCGGCTGTGCGCCGGCACGCTCGTCGTGGAGCACCCGGACCAGGTGCTGCTCGACCACCTCGACGAGCGGAACTCCTGGTCCTACCCGGCGTACGACCGCATGGTGACCAACGGCAGCGCGGTGCTCGTCGACGGCGACCTGCTCGCGCCGAACCTCATCGGCACGGCGGTCGACCGCGACCGGTTCCTGCTGCTGCGCGAGCTGATGCCCCGGCTGGCCGGAGTGGCCGACCTGCCGCTGGTCGCGCTGGACGAGGCCGACGACACCGTGGTCGAGCGGGTGGCGGAGTTGTTCGCCGTGCTCGACGAGGCGCCGTACGCCGGGCGGGGGGTGCGCGGCACGATCCTGTCGAAGGTGCTCCACCGCAAGCGGCCCGACCTCGTGCCGCTCTACGACTCCCGGATCTTCGAGGCCTACACCGCGCCCGGCGCGATCGACCGCTCGGCGCACCGGACCTGGGGCGAGTTCATGGGTCGGCTGCTGCGCCAGATGCGCACCGACCTGCAGGCCGAGCGGGCGGCGTTCGGCGTGCTGCAGCAGGTCGCCCGGGGCGCGGGGGCGGAGCTCACCCGGCTGCGGGTCCTCGACGTCCTGGTCTGGCGCAGCGCTGAGGCGTGGACCTGAGCATCGAGCTGGGCGTCCCCCCGCCGGCCGTGCCTCCGGCGCCGGCGCCGGTCAGAGACCGGGTGCGGTCGGCGCTGGCCGTCGCGGCCGGGACGGCGCTGGCCGGGGTACCGCTCGGACTGCTCTGGGCGGCCGCGGCGCCCCGGGCGTACGCCCGCCCGGGCCCGGATGGCGGCGCCGTGCCGGTCGACCCGCAGACCCAGGCCTTCTTCGCCGCGGACGGGCTGCTGTTCCTGCTCGGCCTCGCGGCCGGCGTCGTCGCCGGTCTTCTCGGCTGGCGGCTCGCGCGGCGCGGGGCGCTCGAGGTGCTGCTCGCTCTCGCCGTCGGTTCGGCGCTCGCGGCGGTGGTGACCTGGCAGACCGGCGTCCGCACCGACGACCGCGACGCCGCCCGGGCCGCGCTGCGCGAACCGGGCCGCACCGTGCCGGTCGAGGTGCCGCTGCGGCTGCGCGCGCACGCCGCGCTGCTGGGC
>JALYNK010000096.1 GCA_030773235.1 Actinomycetota bacterium
GCTAGGTCGTCCTCCTGACGAGCAGCGCCGCCGCGCCGGCGAATCGCCCTGACCCCCGAGGCACGACGGCGTTGCGCTGCGCTCAGCGCGCGGTCCACCCGTTGTCCATGGTCACCGGCACACCGGTGAAGCTGCGTCCCGCCGGGCTGAACAGGAAGGCCACCGTGTCGGCGATCTCCTCGGGCTCGATCATGCGCTTGACCGCCTGCGGCGCGAGGATGACCTTCTCGAGGACCTCCTCCTCCGAGAGCCCGTGCGCCCTGGCCTGGGCGCCGATCTGCGCCTCGACCAGAGCGGTGCGCACGTAGCCGGGGCACAGCGCCGTCGCCGAGATGCCCTGCTCCGCGCCCTCCAGGGCGAGCGTCTTCACCAGGCCGAGCACTCCGTGCTTGGCCGACACGTACCCGGCCTTGAACGGGCTCGCCACCAGGCCGTGCGCCGAGGCGACGGCCAGGAAGCGCCCGCCCTCGGGTGCGGCGGCCAGCGCCGACCAGGCGTACTTCGCGAGCAGGAACGGGCTGGTGAGCAGGATCGCCTGCAGCGCGTCCCAGCGGTCCTCCGGGAAGTCCGCGACCGGGGAAACGTGCTGGAACCCGGCGTTGGCGACCACGGCGTCGATGCGCCCGAACGCCTCCTGCGCGGCGTCGACGGCCGCCCCATTGCCCGCGCGGGTGGTCAGGTCCGCGGCGAGCGTCTGCCAGGGCGCGCTCCCGTCCGGGCGCAGGTCGACGGCGAGCACGTCCCAGCCGTCCTTCGCCAGCCGCTCGCAGATCGCGCGCCCGATGCCGGCCGCCGCCCCCGTGACCAGTGCCGCTCTGCGCTCGCCCACGCCCGCTCCCGTCGTCTCCGAGGCCGTCCGCCGCGCCCCGGTCCGGGGCGGGAGCGTACGGGTACCCCGGTCATCAGGCACGGCCAGGAGAGGGGCTCAGGAGGGGCGGAAGAGCCCGCCCGGACGGCCGTTGCGGTCGGCGAGCAGCCCGGCGAGTGTCGCGACGGCGATCTCCGCCGGCGACCGGGCGCCCACGTCGAGTCCGATGGGCCGGTGGACCCGGGCGATGTCGTCGTCCGGCACGCCCCGCTCGCGCAGCGCCGCCACGTGCGGTGCGGTGTGCCGCAGGCTGCCCATGACGCCGACCCAGCGGGTGGGCCGGGCCAGCACGTCGACCAGCACGTCGCCGAGCTCCGGCCGGTCGTGGTCGCAGACCACGACGTCCGTGCCGTCGTCGAGAGCCAGGTCGGCGACGCGGGCCGCCGCAGAGCGGGGTGTCCGGGCCGGGTCGGGGTCGAGCAGCGCGACTCGCCAGCCGAGCCGCGGGGCGAGGTCGGCGAGCTCGCGGGCCACGGGGGACGCGAAGCAGAGCACGAGCGAGCGCTCCGCGGCCGGCACGGGGAGGTCGCCGTGCGCCATCGCGCAGGCCTCGTCGTGCACGTGGCCGGGAGCGCCGTGCGGCGCGGGCGCGAGGTCGGTCACGGCGGCACGGTACGCAGGAGCGGCGCGACCGGCAGCCGCACGCGGCTGCGCAGCCGGCGCGCCGGTGGGAGTGTGGGAGTCCGTGTCGCGCTGCGACGCGGTCCCGTACGTGACCCCGAGGTCCCCGTGCCCCTGTCCCGCCCGCTCGTCCTCGCCCTCGCCGCGGCCACCGCCAGCGTGCCCCTCCTCGCCGCCCCGGCCGGCGCGGCCGGCGGCCGCCCGCTCGACACGGCGCTCACCGGCGCCGCCGAGGTGCCCGTCCCGGGCGACCTGGACGGCACGGGCTCGGCCGTGGTGCGCGTCAATGTCGGGCAGAAGCAGGTCTGCTACGACCTGTCCGTCACCGGGATCGAAGCTGCGACCGCGGCGCACATCCACGAGGCGCCGGTCGGTGCAGCCGGTCCCGTCGTCATCGAGCTCACGCCGCCCACCGGCGGCATGTCGTCCGACTGCGTCACGGTGACCCACGCGCTGGCCAAGGACATCCTCAAGAACCCGGCCGACTACTACGTCAACGTCCACAACGCGGAGTTCCCGGGCGGCGCACTGCGCGGCCAGCTGAGCAAGTAGCCCTCCCCCGCCTGTCTGCCCGTAGCGACGTCTGCGGAGGCCCGAGGCGTCGCTGCGGGCGGACGAGCGCGGGACTCCCGATTCCCACTGGGCGCGTGGCGGTGCCCACGGGTGCCACTACCACGAGCGGGTACCAGAAGGGCACGTCCACCTGCCCCTGGACCCGGTCTGGAGACCCCGTGAGAGAGACCTTCCGGCTCGGCCGGATCGCCGGCATCAACGTCGGCATGAACGCCAGCGTCCTGCTCGTCGTCGCGCTCATCGCCGGCGGGCTCGCGCTGGGCCGTTTCCCGCTGCTGTTCCCCGGCCACAGCACCGCGGCGTACGTCCTCGCCGGCGTCGTCGCGGCGGCCGCCTTCCTGGGCTCGCTGCTCGCCCACGAGGTCGCGCACGCCGTCGTCGCGCGGCGCAACGGCGTCGAGGTCGAGGGCATCACGCTGTGGCTGCTCGGCGGTGTCGCCCGGCTGAAGGGCGACAGCCCGACGCCCGGCGCGGACTTCCGCATCGCCGGCGTCGGCCCGGCGACGAGCCTGGTGCTCGCCGTCGCGTTCGGCATCAGCGCGGTGCTGTGGGCAGCGACGGCCGGCACCGGCCTGGTGCTCGCCGTGCTGCAGTACCTCGCCGTCATCAACCTCTCGCTGGCGGTGTTCAACCTCATCCCGGCCGCGCCGCTCGACGGCGGCCGCCTGCTGCGCTCCTTCCTCTGGCGGCGCAGCGGCGACGCCTCCCGCGCCGCCGCCACCTCCGCGCGCGTGGGCCGTTACTTCGG
Organism: Actinomycetota bacterium; assembly: GCA_030773235.1. Classification (GTDB taxonomy): domain Bacteria; phylum Actinomycetota; class Actinomycetes; order Mycobacteriales; family SCTD01; genus JALYNK01. Next base: position 2,811 of record JALYNK010000096.1, read on the forward strand.
CATCGGCCTGATCGCGTACGGCGTGTTCCAGCTGGTCAGCGGTCAGGGTCTCGGCGGCCTGTGGCTCGCCTTCATCGGCCTGTTCATCGTCAACGCCGCCACCGCGGAGGAGCAGCACGCGCAGATGTCGGGCCGGCTCGGCGGGCTGAGCGTCGGCTCCGTCATGAGCGGCCCGGCGCGCACCGCGGACCCCGACCTCACGGTCGACCAGTTCCTGCACGAGGTCGTGCTGGTGCAGCGCTTCAGCACCTACCCGCTCGTGGAGGCCGACGGGCGCCTGGTCGGGCTGGTGACCCTCAACCGCCTGCGCGGTGTGCCGCCGCAGGCCCGTGCCACGACCCGGCTGCGCGACGTCGCCTGCCCGCCCTCGGAGATCCCGACGACGACGCCGACCGAGCCGCTCACCGCGCTGCTCCCCCGACTCGCCGGCTGCACCGACGGTCGCGCGGTCGTGCTCGACGCCGGGCGCGTGGTCGGCGTCCTGTCGCCGAGCGACATCGCGCGGACGCTGCAGCTCGCCGACCTCGCCGCGTTCGAGCCGTACCCGGCCAGCAGCGGTGGTGCGGACGTGTCCCGCACCCCCGCGGCCCGCTAGTCCCGCTCCACGCGGGGCGGCCGACCGGTGCGCAGCCGCACGGCTGCGCTCCGTGTCGCCGCCGTCCGTCGGGGGCACACCCTCGCCCGCTTCCCGCCACTCCCCCGGAGGACGTCTCCATGAGCTCCACGCGCGCGTCCGCGCCCCCGCCCGGCACCGAGGAGCTCGGCGGGCCCGCGGCCGTCCCCGCCGCCGGCTGGCGGCAGCGGGTGCGCAGCAACCCCGCCCTCTACCCGGCCTACCGGGTCGGCGTGTTCATCGCGGGTCTCGCCTGCTGCGCGGTCGGCGTCGCGCTCGCCGTGCTGCCCGGCCCGCTCACCATCCCGCCGGTGCTGCTCGGCCTGTGGATCTGGTCGACCGAGTTCCGGTGGGCACAGCGGCTGTTCCAGTCGTTCCAGAAGAAGGCGCGGGAGGCCTGGGCGCACGCCAAGGCGCACCCGGTGTCGTCGGCCGCCATCACCATCGGCGGGCTCGCTCTCGCCGGGCTGGCCTTCTGGGCCGTGGCGCACTTCCAGCTCGTGGACAAGGCCAAGAGCGCGATCGGTCTCTGAGCGCACCCCGACACGGAAGGCCCGCCGGAACCCCGGCGGGCCGTCGTCGTGTCTGCGTCGATCGTGTCGGGTCAGTCGCCGCGGCCCTCCAGGTCACCCTCCATCTCGAGGTAGGTCCGGCGCAGCCCGTCGAGCGTCTCCGGGCTCGGCTCGACCCACAGCCCGCGGTCGGCAGCCTCGAGCAGCCGCTCGCTCATGCCGCGCAGTGCCCACGGGTTGCTGCGCTGCAGGAACTCCCGGTTGACCTCGTCGAAGACGTAGGACTGCGCAAGCCGCTCGTACATCCAGTCGTCGACCACCCCGGCGGTCGCGTCGTAGCCGAACAGGTAGTCGACCGTCGCGGCCATCTCGAACGCGCCCTTGTAGCCGTGCCGCTGCATCGCCGCGATCCACCGCGGATTGACGACCCGCGCGCGAAAGACCCGGTGCGTCTCCTCCTGCAGCGTGCGGGTGCGGACGGTGTCCGGGACGGCGCTGTCACCGACGTAGGCGTCCGGTGAGACGCCGGTGAGCGCGCGCACCGCCGCGACCATGCCGCCGTGGTACTGGAAGTAGTCGTCGCTGTCGACGAGATCGTGCTCGCGGGTGTCCTGGTTCTTCGCCGCCACCCGCACCCGGGAGTAGACCCGCTCGAGGTCGCGGCGAGCGGGGACGCCGTCGAGCCCGCGGCCGTACGCGTAGCCGCCCCACACCGCGTACACCTCGGCGAGGTCGGCGTCGGTCTTCCAGTCGCGGCTGTCGATGAGCGGCAGCAGCCCGGCGCCGTACGCGCCCGGCTTCGAGCCGAAGATCCGCGCGGTGGCCCGCCGCGGGTCGGCCCCCTCGGCGAGGTCGGCGGCGACGTGCGCGGCGATCGGGTTGTCGGCCTCCGCCGCGGCGGCGGCGAGCTGCACCGCGTCGTCGAGCAGCGCCACGACGTGCGGGAACGCGTCGCGGAAGAACCCGCTGATGCGCAGCGTGACGTCGACCCGCGGCCGGCCGAGCTCCTCCCGGGGGATGAGGCCCAGCCCGGTCACCCGGCGGGACGCGTCGTCCCACACCGGCCGCACGCCGAGCAGCCACAGCGCCTCGGCCACGTCGTCACCGGAGGTGCGCATGGCGCTCGTGCCCCAGACCACCAGCCCGACGGACGCGGGGTGCTCGCCGTGGTCGGCGAGGTAGCGCGCGACGAGCGAGTCGCCGAGCGCCCGCCCCACCTCCCAGGCGCTCCGCGACGGGATCGCCTTGGGGTCGACGGAGTAGAAGTTCCGGCCGGTCGGCAGCACACCGACCAGACCCCGCGTCGGGGAGCCGGACGGGCCGGCGGGGACGTGCCGGCCCGTCAGCCCGCCCAGCAGCGCGTCGATCTCGTCGGTCGTGCGGGCGAGCCGCGGCACGACCTCGTCGCAGGCGAACCGCAGCACCTCCACGACGCCCGGCGCCTCCCGGTCGAGCGCCTCCGCGACGACGGCCGGCACGGCCGCCGCGTCCCACCCCCGGTCGGCGACGCCCTGCACGAGGGCCCGCGCGAGCCGCTCGAGCTCGTCGGCCTGGCGCCGGTCGTCCTCGACCAGGCCGTACGCCGCGCCGAGGACCCGCCGCAGGCCGGGCAGCGCCCCGGTCGTGCCGCCCCAGGTCTGCTGCGCGCGCAGCACGCCGAGCACGAGGTCGACGAGCGCCGGGCCGGTGGGCGGCTGCCCGAGCACGTGCAGCCCGTCGCGGATGAGGACGTCCTTGACCTCGCACAGGTAGCCGTCGAGGTGCAGGAGGAAGTCGTCGAACTCCTCCTCCGCCGGCGTCTGCTCCACCGCCAGGTCGCGGTGCAGCTGGGCCGTCTCGACGAGCTCCCAGATCTGCGCCCGCACCCCCGGCAGCTTCGCCGGGTCGAGCGCCTGCACCTGCGCGTGCTCGTCGAGCAGCTGCTCCAGGCGCGCCATCTCGTCGTAGGTGTCCGCGCGCGCCATCGGCGGCACGAGGTGGTCGACGACGGTCGCGTGCGCCCGGCGCTTGGCCTGGGTGCCCTCCCCCGGGTCGTTGACGATGAACGGGTAGAACAGCGGGAGATCGCCGAGCACCGCGTCCGGGGCGCAGCCGCCGGAGAGGCCGAGGCCCTTGCCGGGCAGCCACTCGAGCGTGCCGTGCTTGCCGAGGTGCACGACGGCGTGCGCGCCGAACCCGCCCTCGGCCTCGGAGCGCTGCAGCCAGCGGTACGCCGCGAGGTAGTGGTGCGACGG
>JALYNK010000097.1 GCA_030773235.1 Actinomycetota bacterium
GTCGAGCACAGCCGGTCAGGCCGCGCGCTCGACGGCCACGACCGCGGGCGGGCTGGCGCGTACGGCCACGGCAACCGCCGGCGGGGCAGCGCGCTCGGCGGCGGAGACCGCCTCGGTCGTGACCGACGTGCTCGCGCACAGCGGTCAGCAGCTCGGGTCGGCGACGGTGGGCGCGGCTCGCAACGCGGGTGCGGCCGTCGCGTCCGTGCCGCTGGCGCTCGTGCACGGCGGCGCGCAGGTCGGGTCGCAGATGGGCTCGCAGGTCGGCTCGGCCGCGCGGTCGGTGCCGGTGGCCGTGCGTCGGCGGACGAAGAAGGTGCGCCGGCGGGTGCACACCCGGGTCACTCGACTGCTGTTCGTGACCGCGGCGGGCGCGGGCTACGTCGCAGGCGCCCGGGCCGGGCGGGAGCGCTACGACGAGCTCGTCCAGCGCGTGCAGGGGCTGCGGCAGCAGTACCTGGGATAGCGGAGGGCGACTGAGCGCCGGTCCGGGCGGATGCCCGGGCCGGCGCTCGCCGTTCCCGCCGGGTACGCGGTCAGGGAGCGCGTCGGGGCGCAGGTGCGGACGCGGCCTCCTGCAGCGCTGTCCGGCCGTGCTCCAGGACCCACGTGAGCCGGGCGACGCGCTCGGCCCGCCGCGGATCCGTGCTGGTCGCCCGTCCCGGTTCCAGCAGGCCGCTCACCTTGAGCACCAGGTCGGCGATGCGGGTCACCCGCAGCTCCAGCAGCGCGAGCTGGTCCTCGAGGGGGTCGACCGGCGGCGCGCTGGCGCGCCACCAGCGCCGGTGGGGCGCGCGCTGCACGAGGAACACGGGGCGCCTCCGGGCCAGGGGTGACGGTGGGCCCATTGTGCGGTCAACGAGTCCTGCGCGTGGCGAGTTGCGCAAAGCCGTGGCCGTCCCACCCGGTCGGCCCCGTCTAGGTTGCGCGCATGAGCACCTCCTGCCGTGCGGGCCGCAGGCCGTGACCGCTCTCGACCCCGACGCCGCCGCCTGGCTGGAGCGGCTGCGGCAGGCGGGCGCTCCTCCGCTGAGCCGGCAGACCCCGGAGCAGGCGCGCGAGGCGCACGTCGCCGCCGCGGCCGTGGCATCCGCCCCCGGCGACCCGGCGGTCGAGGCGCGGGACGAGGTGCGCAACGGCGTGCCCGTCCGCGTCTACGTCCCCGAGCGCCCCGTCGGGACCACCGTGTACGTCCACGGCGGCGGCTGGGTGGTCGGCACGCTGGACACCTACGACGGCGTCTGCCGGGCGCTGGCCCGCCGGTCGGGCTCGACCGTGGTCAGCGCGGCGTACGACCTCGCGCCCGAGGCCCGTCACCCGCACCAGGTCGAGCAGGTGCGCGCCGTGCTGGCCGGCGTGCTGGCTCCCAGGCCCGACGGGCCCGTCGCCGCGGCCGGGGACAGCGCGGGAGCCCACCTGGTCACCCTCGCCGCGGCGCTCGCGCCCCGCCCGCCCCTGGCCGCGCTCGCGCTCGTCTACCCGGTCGTGGCGCCCGGCCTCGACCTGCCGTCCGCGCGCGAGAACGCCGAGGGCTGTGCGCTGACGACCGACGCCATGCGCTGGTACTGGCGCCAGTACCTGCCGGAGGGGTACCTGCCCGAGCAGGCAGGTCCCGTCCCCGTCGGCCTGCTCGACCTCGACCTGGCCGGATTGCCGCCCACGCTCGTGCTCACCGCCGGCTTCGACCCCCTGCGCGACGAGGGGCTCGCGCTCGCCGACGCGCTCGAGGCCGCCGGCGTGCCCGTGCGGCGCAGCGCGTACGACGGCCAGATCCACGGGTTCTTCCGGATGGACGCCGTCATCGGCGAGGCGCGCCGGGCGCAGGACGAGGTGGGCTCGTTCCTGCGGGAGCACCTGCGGAGCTGATCCGCGAGCCGGGCAGCCGGGGACCCCACGTCGGCGGCGCCATCCGGTAGAGGGCGAGGGCGTTGTCGAGGAAGGCGGCGGCGCCGAGCTCGGCGCCGAGGGTGTCCAGGACGAGGTCGAGGTCGCTGTCCGCGAACGGGCGCGGAGCGCGCGTCGAGGGCAGGTCCGTTCCGACGACCAGCGCGCCCGGGTCGGTCCGGGCGATCTGCCGCAGCGCGGCGGGGACGTCCAGGTCGCCGCGCGAGAAGCCGGTCGCCTTGACCCGCGCGCCGCGCTCGACGAGCGCGAGCAGCGCCGGCAGACCCGCCCGCGACAGGCCCAGGTGGTCGACGCACACCGGCAGGCCCGCCAGCGCGGAGGCGAGGTCGGGCAGGTCCCGCGCGTCGACGTACAGCTCGGTGTGCCATCCGGCCAGCTCGTGCACCCGGCGGGACAGCGCCGCCAGGTTCTCGACGCCCGCGGAACCGCCCCGGACGAGGGTGAACCGCACGGCGCGCACGCCGGCGGCGTCCAGCGCCAGGACCTCCTCGTCGGGCACGGTGGCCGGCAGCTGCGTCACCCCTGCGAACCCGGGCCCGAGGCGCTGCAGCGCGTCGAGCAGGTACGTCTGGTCGAAGCTCTGGAAGGACCCCGCGACCACCGCGCCCCCGACGACGCGGAGCGCCGCGGTGCGCCGGCGGTAGGCCTCCACCGGGAAGTCCGGCGGCCGGTAGCCCTGCCCGGCCAGCGGGAAGCGCGGGTCGACGACGTGCAGGTGGGCGTCGAACAGCGGCGGTCGCGACGCCTCGGCGGTCACCCGCCGACCGTCGCACAGCTCTCAGCGCGGCAGGGACAGGACGGCAGGCGGGACGGCGGGAGCCGGCGGGACGGCGGGGACCTCCGGCCGCCAGGAGTCGAGCCACTCGAGCAGCGGGCCGCGCGGCAGCGGGTGGCTGATGTGGTAGCCCTGCACGACGTCGCACCCCAGCGGCAGGAGCATGTCCCACGTCCCGAGGTTGTCGACGCCCTCGGCCACGAGCTGCAGGCCGAGGTTGTGGCCCAGCTCGATGGTGGACCGGACGATCACCGCGTCGTTGTCGTCGTCGAGCATGCCGAGGACGAAGCTCTTGTCGATCTTTAGCTCGTCGATGGCGAGCCGCTTGAGGTACGCCAACGACGAGTAGCCGGTGCCGTAGTCGTCCACGGCGATGCGGACGCCGAGCGCGCGCAGCCCGGAGAGCACGTGCACCGCCCGGCTCGCCTCGTTCATGATCGTGCTCTCGGTCACCTCGAGCGTGAGCAGCTCCGCGGGAACGGCGTGGCGGGACAGGCACGCGGCCACCTGCCGCGGCAGCTCGAGGTCGGTGAGGTGGCGGACGGAGAGGTTCACGGCCACGCCGAGCCGGTGCCCGCGGTCGAGCAGCGTGCGGAGGTCGGTGAGCGCCGTCTCCAGCACCGACATGGTCAGCGTGGTGATCATGCCGGTGTTCTCGGCGACCGGGATGAAGTCGTCGGGCCGCAGCAGGCCCCGGGTGGGGTGGCGCCAGCGCACCAGCGCCTCGATGCCCACGACCTCGCCACTGCGCGCCGAGCACTTCGGCTGGTAGTGCAGTTCCAGCTCGTCGCGGCCCAGCCCGTCGCGCAGCTCGGCGAGCAGGGTGAGCCGCTCGGGCGTGTTCTGGTCCAGGTCCGGGTCGTAGAACGCCCAGGACCCCCTCGTCTCCTTGGCGGAGTACATCGCCACGTCCGCCCGGGCGACGAGCGTGTCGATGTGCGTGCCGTGCTCGGGAGCGAGCGCGACGCCGAGGCTCGCCTGCACGTCCAGGCGCACGCCGGCGAGCGTCACCGGCTCCCGCAGCGCTCGGACGAGCCGGTCCACGAGCAGCGCCGCCTCGGCCCGGCCCTGCTCGACGTCGCCGCGCACCGGCGCGAGCACGGCGAACTCGTCACCGCCGAGCCGCGCGACGAAGACGCCGTCGCCCGCCGCCGCGGCCTCGAGCCGCCGCGCGACGTCGGCGATGAGCCGGTCGCCGACCTGGTGCCCCAGCGTGTCGTTGATCTCCTTGAAGTGGTCGAGGTCGGCGAGGACCACGGCGACGCCGCCGGCGCACGGCAGCTCGTCGAGCGCCCGCTGCAGCTGCAGGTGCAGGTGCGCGCGGTTCGGCAGCCCGGTGAGGCCGTCGTGCAGGGCGTCGTGTGCGCGCTGGCTCGCCATCTCGGCGCTGTGCCGCACCGCGGCGAGCGGGAGCAGCAGCACGGGGACGAGCCAGAGCGAGAACGAGCTGGCGACGACGACGAGCGGCGCCAGGCACACGAGCAGCCCGCCGGTGGACAGCTGGAAGCGCAGGTCCTCGACGAGGTGCGGGAGCACCCGCTGCTGCGACACGAGGGCCACGGCCGTGTCGACGGTGACGTGGTTGACCGCGAAGAACACGGCGCCGGCGACGAACGCGGCGAGCAGGTCGTCGTGCGCCAGGCCCTCGGGCCGCAGGAACTCCTGGCCGGTGAGCAGGCAGTACGCCCCGCGTGCCGCGGCGAAGGTCAGCGTGTACTGCGCGATGTTGAACAGCACCGCCCGCCAGTGCTTGCGCCGCCGCAGGTCGTCGATCACGAGCGGCACGGACTGCGCGAGCACCGCGACGCCGAGCGGCGCGACGAACAGCAGTGCGAGCGCGAAGGTGGTCGAGATCGTGATCTCGTCGGTGCGGCGGCCGGGGCGGGCGATGTGGATGGGCAGCAGCTCGCCGACGACGAGCACGGCGACCAGCAGCGCGAGCAGCGCGGGGTCGGGCGTGCTGCCCGTGCGCAGGTAGTCGGCCACGGCCCAGACCGCGAGCGGGAGGCCGAGCAGGCTCACGCCGTCCAGGTAGGCCTGGAGCGCCGAGCGTCTCGCGCGCCGGCCCCGGCGCAGCGCCGCGACTCCTCGCACCCGCGTCTCCTCGGGTCAGATGGTGGGGGCGCTGAGAGCGTCGGCAGCCGACGGCCGCGACTTGAGCCCCGGCCAGAGCTTTTTTCGCCGGCCGCGTCCGCGAGAGAGGCCCTCAAGTCCGGCGCCGGTGCGGCCGAACAGGGACGGGGGGCGCCGCGCCCCTGTCGTCAGCGCCGGGCGAGGAGGCCGCAGTGCACAGCCCGGACCCTGCTGCCGGCCCTGCAGTCGCCGGCGCGCGTCCCGGCCGCGTCCTCCTCCGGCCGCGGGTCGCGCGGGTCCTCGTCCTGTACGTGCTCGCCCGGGTCCCCGCCGCCGCGGTGTGGCTGTCCGTGGTGCTCAGCGTGAGCACCACCTCCGGCTCGTACGGCCGCGCCGGCCTCGCGGTCGGGGCGTACGGCCTCGGCGTGGCGGCCTTCGCCCCGGTGCTCGGCACCCTCGCCGACCGGTACGGCGCTCGCACCGTCCTGCTCGCCAGCGCCGGGCTGCAGCTGCCCGCGCTCCTGCTGCTGGCCGCGTCCGGCCGGAGCGCGGCCGCGCTGCTGCTCTCCTCGGCGTTCGTCGCCGGCGCCGTGCAACCGCCGCTCGTGCCGTGCATGCGGGCCGGCTGGGCGCTGCTCGTCGACGACAGCGAGCTCGAGACCTGCTACGCCTTCGACTCGGTCCTCGGCGAGGCCGTCGACCTGGCGGCTCCGCTGCTGGCGGTCGCTCTCGACGTGCTCGGCGACGGCGGCGGCAGCCTTCCCGTCGTCGCGCTGGCCGTCGCGGCCACGACCGGCGTGTTCGCCTGCGCGGTCCCGTACCGCACGCGGCCCGCGGGGAGCGCCCCGTGGCGGCTCGACGCGGTCCGGCCCGCCAGGCCCGTGCTCGTCGTGGTGCTGCTGCTCACCGCCGCGCTGGGTGCGGTGGAGGTCGCGTCCATCGCGCTCGCGGACGGCCTCGGATCGCGCTCGTCGGCCGGGCTGCTGCTCGGTGCGTTCACCGCCGGCAGCGTGCTCGGCGGCGTGCTGCACGCCCGGCGGGGGCCGACGACCGCTCCGGCGCGGCAGCTGCTCCTGCTGCTGGCGCTGCTCGGAGCGGGCCTCTCGGGCGTCGCGCTGGCACCCGCGGTGCTGGCGGTGCTGGCGCTCCTCCTCCTCGTCGCCGGGACTGCGGTGGCGCCGCTCGTGACGGTGCTGCTGTCCTGCCTGCAGCGGTCGGCGCCGCCGGGGCGCGAGACCGAGACCTTCACCTGGGGCACGACCGCCAACTACGTCGGCGTCTCCGCCGGCAGCGCGGCCGCGGGTGCGGTGGGCGACGGGCTGGCCGGTTCGGCGCCGGGTGGCCTGCCGGCGGTCCTGCTCGCGGTCGCGCTGGTGGCGGCC
>JALYNK010000098.1 GCA_030773235.1 Actinomycetota bacterium
CTTGCCCACGGCCCGTGACCCCGTCGTGGCCGCCCCGGCGCCCGGCGTCCCGCTCGGCTGCTCGCTCACCGGTCGAGGGTAGGTCGCCCCGCAGCGCCGCGCCGTGCCGCGCTCGTGCCCCGCTGTCCGTGCCGGTCGGCACCGCCCGCGCCGTGCGCCATGCTCGCCGGGTGCGCGTGGTGCTCGCTCCCGACGGCTTCGGCGGCACCCTGTCCGCCGCGGCGGCGGCCAGGGCGATGGCCGAGGGCTGGTCGTCGGGCGCGCCGGACGACGAGCTGCGGCTCGTCCCGCTGTCCGACGGCGGACCCGACCTCGTCGAGGTGCTGCAGACCGCACTGCCCGGCGCGGAGGTCGTCGAGCGCGTCGTGGAGGACGCACTCGGACGTCCGGTCCCGGCCCGCCTGCTGCTGTCCGGCGACACGGCGTACGTCGAGAGCGCCCTCGCCTGCGGCCTGCACCTGCTGCGCGCCGAGGAGCGCGACCCCCGCCGTGCCAGCACGTACGGCGTCGGCCAGCTGGTGTCCGCGGCGCTCGACGCCGGCGCGCGGCGCGTGGTCGTGGGGCTCGGCGGCTCGGCGACCAACGACGGGGGGGCGGGGCTGCTCGCCGCGCTCGGGCTGGTGCCGGTGGACCGGGACGGCCGGGCGCTGCCGCGCGGCGGGGCGGCGCTGGCGCAGGTGGCCGCGCTGGCCGGGGAGGTCGACCCGCGGCTCGCCGGGGTGGAGCTGGTGTCGGCGACCGACGTTGACGCGCCCCTGCTCGGGCCGCGCGGGGCGAGCGCGGTGTTCGGCCCGCAGAAGGGCGCGAGCGCAGACGACGTCCGGCTGCTCGACGCCGCGCTGGCCCGCTGGGCCGACGTGCTCGAGGCACGCACCGGCAGTGCTCCGCAGGACCGGGCGCTGCGGGACCGGCCGGGCGCCGGTGCCGCGGGCGGTCTGGGTGCCGCGCTCAGCGCGCTCGGCGCCCGTCGGGAGGCCGGCATCGCGCTGGTGCGGGAGGCGGTGCGGCTCGACGACCGGATCGCGGCGGCGGACCTCGTGCTGACCGGGGAAGGCCGCTTCGACGCCACGTCGCTCACGGGAAAGGTGGTGTCCGGCGTCGCGCAGGCCGCATCCGCTGCGGCCGTGCCGTGCGTCGTGCTGGCCGGGCAGGTCGCGATCGGGCGGCAGGAGGCGGCCGCGCACGGCATCGCCGAGGCGCACGGCGTCGCCGACGCCGTCGGCCTGGCCGCGTCGCTCGCGGACCCGGCCGGGGAGCTGTCCCGCCTCGCGGCGCGCGTGGCCCGCTCGTGGTCGCCGAGCGCGTCGCGCTGAGCGGCTTACGCTGGAACAGCACCGCGGCGGAGGGTGTTGGCCCGGACAGGACCCACCCGCCGGCGCCACCGGCCGGTGCGGCGCGACGTACCACCACGGACTGGGAGACACCTATGACGGCTCCGGAGACCACGACCGCCCCCGCCACCGGCACCGGGGTCGTCCTCACCGACCCAGCCGCGAGCAAGGTGCGCGCCCTGCTCGAGCAGGAGGGGCGTGACGACCTGGCCCTGCGGGTCGCGGTCCAGCCGGGCGGCTGCTCCGGCCTGCGCTACCAGCTGTTCTTCGACGAGCGCTCCCTCGACGGCGACTCCGTCCAGGAGTACGAGGACGGCGCCGTGCGCGTCGTCGTCGACCGGATGAGCGTCCCGTACCTCGCCGGCGCGACGATCGACTTCGTCGACACCATCGAGAAGCAGGGCTTCACCATCGACAACCCCAACGCGGGCAGCTCCTGCGCCTGCGGCGACAGCTTCAGCTAGGCCTCGCGCGCTGCCTCGACGGCGCCGTCCTCCTGCGGGAGACGGCGCCGTCGTCGTGTCCGGCCCGGCCGGGGGAGAGGCGCTCCTCGGTAGCGTGCGGCCGGTGCGCACCGCCGTCACCGGGTCCATCGCGACGGACCACCTCCTCACCTTCGACGGGCGCTTCGTCGAGCAGCTGCTGCCCGACCGGCTCGACCGCCTGTCCGTGGTGTTCCTCGCCTCGGACCTGCAGGTCCGCCGCGGCGGGACGGGGGCGAACATCGCCTTCGGCATGGCGGCGCTCGGCGCCCGGCCGCTGCTCGTCGGCTCCGTCGGGCGCGACGCGGAGGCGTACGTCGCCGACCTCGCCCGCGCCGGCGTCGACACCTCCGGCGTCCACGTCAGCGAGACGCTCGCAAGCCCCCGGTTCACCTGCACGACGGACCGCGACCAGAACCAGGTCGGCACCTTCTTCCCCGGCGCCATGACCGAGGCGGCGGGGATCGAGCTCGCCCCGCTCGGCCCCGTCGACCTCGTCGTCGTCGCGCCGAACGACCCCGGCGCGATGCTGCGCCACACCGCGGAGTGCCGGGAGCGCGGCATCCCGTTCGCCGCCGACCCTTCGCAGACCCTCACGTTCCTCGACGGCGCGGCGATCACGCAGCTCCTCGAGGGCGCCGACTGGCTGTTCACCAACGAGTACGAGGCCGCGCTGGTCCGCGACAAGACCGGGCTCGGGGACGCCGAGGTCCTGGACCTCGTCGGGACGCGCGTCATCACGCGCGGCGCGAACGGGGTGAGCGTCCTGCGGCGCGGCGAGCCGGAGCTGCAGGTGCCCGTCGCCCCCGCTCGGCGCGTCGCCGACCCCACCGGCGTCGGCGACGCCTTCCGCGCCGGGTTCCTCACCGCCCGCAGCTGGGGGCTCGGTGTGGAGCGGTGCGCGCAGGTCGGCGCGCTCCTCGCGACCCACGTCGTGGAGACCGTCGGCACTCAGGAGTACGCGGTCACCGGCGACCGCTTCGCCGCCCGCCTCGCCGAGTCCTACGGCGAGCAGGCGGCCGCAGAGGTGGCCCCCCACCTGCGGTGATGCACGGCCCGACGTCCTTGCGGACCCCCTCCCGGAGCCCGGCGCGCCCCGGCAGGAGGGCTCGGAACTCCTGGGATAGCCTCCCCCGAGAACCGGCTGGCTGGCACCCCCGCGGGTGCCCCGGGGGCGGCATGAGCCTCCCGGCGACGAGAGAGGTCCGAGAGGTGCGCCTCACCCCCTCACCGCCGCGGCGCCGCGCGCGCCGCACGGGCGCTCGACTGGCTGTCGCGATGGCGGCCACCGCGCTGCTCACCAGCGGCTGCGACCTGCGCGAGGTGTACGAGAACACGTTCAACCTCGGGACCCCGTACCCGGTCACCGACCAGGGGCGTCTGGTCTACGACATGTGGCTCGCCACCGCGGCCGCGGGTGCGATCGTCGGCGCCTTCGTCTGGGCGCTCATCGGGTTCGCGGGCTTCCGCTACCGCAAGCGGTCTGAGGAGATCCCGCGGCAGGTCCGCTACAACCTGCCGATCGAGGTCCTCTACACCGTCGTCCCGTTCGTCGTCATCGCCGTCCTCTTCTACTACACGGTGATCACGGAGAACTACATCAACGAGCTGAAGGAGGAGTCGGAGGGCGAGGGCCGTCCCGACGTCACCATCGGCGTCATCGGCTTCCAGTGGAACTGGACGTTCAACTACGACGACCAGAACCCCGCCACCGTCGACCCCTCTGTCACCGGCATCCCCGGCCAGCCGGCCCAGCTGATCATCCCGACCAACCGCACGGTGCGCTTCGTGCAGACCAGCAACGACGTCGTGCACGGTTTCTGGGTGCCCAAGTTCCTCTTCAAGCGCGAGAACATCCCGGGCCGCGTCAACCAGTTCGAGATCACGGCCCGCACGCCCGGCACCTACATCGGCCGCTGCACCGAGCTGTGCGGCGAGAAGCACGACCGCATGAACTTCGAGGTCAAGGTCGTCCCCGAGCAGGAGTACGACACCTTCATCGCCCAGCAGCGGGCGCCCCAGCCGCCCACCAACGAGGTCCCGCGCAGCGACGTCCCGCCGGAGCAGCAGAACGTCGAACGTCCCACGGCTCTCTCAGCCCCTGCCCAGAACGACCGGAGCTCTTCGTGACCCTCATCACCGGCGCCACCCCGCCGATCAGCCAGGTGCGGCCGAGCCCCGGCCTCGGGGCGAAGGTCGTCAAGGTCCTGACCACCACGGACCACAAGACGATCGGTCTGCTCTACCTCTGCACGTCGTTCGGCTTCTTCATCGCCGCGGGCTTCATGGCCATGATCATGCGCGCGGAGCTGGCCCGACCGGCGCTGACGTTCATCTCGAACGAGCAGTACAACCAGCTCGTCACCATGCACGGCACGGTCATGATGTTCCTGTTCGCGCCGGCCGCCGCGTACGGCGTCGCGAACTTCATCATGCCGCTGCAGATCGGCGCGCCGGACATGAGCTTCCCGCGCCTGAACGCGTTCTCCTACTGGGCGTACCTGTTCGGCGGGCTCACGGTCATGGCCGGGTTCCTCACGCCGGAAGGTGCCGCGAACTTCGGCTGGTACGCCTACGTCCCGCTCAGCGACGCGATCCACTCGCCGAACCTCGGCGCCGACCTGTGGATCGTCGGCCTCACGGTCGCCGGTCTCGGCACGATCCTCGGCGGCGTCAACTTCATCACCACGATCATCACGCTGCGTGCACCGGGCATGACGATGTTCCGCATGCCGATCTTCACGTGGAACATGCTCATCACGTCGATCCTGGTCATCATGGCGTTCCCGGTGCTCACCGGCGCGTTCATGGGCCTGCTGGCCGACCGCCACCTGGGTGCGCACATCTTCGACGCCCAGACCGGCGGGCCGATCCTCTGGCAGCACCTGTTCTGGTTCTTCGGCCACCCCGAGGTCTACATCATCGCGCTGCCGTTCTTCGGCGTGATCAGCGAGATCATCCCGGTGTTCAGCCGCAAGCCGATGTTCGGCTACAAGGGTCTGGTCTTCGCCACGATCGGCATCGGCGCCCTCGGCCTCGCCGTGTGGGCGCACCACATGTTCGCCACCGGCGCCGTGCTGCTGCCGTTCTTCTCGTTCCTGAGCTTCCTCATCGCGGTCCCGACCGGCGTGAAGTTCTTCAACTGGATCGGCACCATGTGGCGCGGCCAGATCACGTACGAGAGCCCGATGCTGTTCGCGGTCGGCTTCCTCGTCACGTTCCTGCTGGGCGGCATCACCGGCGTCATCCTGGCGAGCCCGCCGCTCGACTGGCACGTCACCGACACCTACTACGTAGTTGCGCACTTCCACTACGTGGTGTTCGGGACCGTCGTGTTCGCCTTCTTCGGCGGCGTCTACTACTGGTTCCCCAAGTTCACCGGCCGCATGATGGACGACCGGCTCGGCAAGGTGCACTTCTGGACGATGTTCGTGGGCTTCCACATCACGTTCGGCGTCCAGCACTGGGTCGGCGTCGAGGGCATGCCGCGGCGCTACGCCGATTACTACGCGGCTGACGGCTTCACCACGCTCAACACGATCAGCAGCATCGGGTCGTTCGTTCTCGGCGCCTCCACGCTGGTCTTCATCTACAACGTCATCGTCAGCTTCCGTCGCGGCGAGTTGGCTCCTGGCGACGACCCGTGGGGCTTCGGCAACTCGCTCGAGTGGGCGACGTCGTGCCCGCCGCCGCGGCACAACTTCGTCACCATGCCGCGCATCCGGTCCGAGCGGCCGGCCTTCGACCTGCACTACCCGCAGGCCGCCGGCCGCGTCGACTTCCACGCCACACCCGAGCTGAACTGAGGTCGCCCCGTGAAGGTCGAGGGATTGCTGTTCGGCGTCTACGCCGTGTTCCTGGTCCTGATGACAGCGATCTACTGGATCCTGTCCCAGGAGCCCACGGGCACGACCGCGATGCTGCTGGGCGGCGGGTTGGCGTTCATGGTTGCGTACTACCTGTGGTTCACCTCGCGGCGCATGGAGGCCCGCCCCGAGGACCGCGGCGACGCTGAGATCGCGGAGGGCGCGGGAGAGATGGGCTTCTTCCCGCCGCACTCGTGGTGGCCCATCTGGCTCGCCGGCATGTTCACCATGACGGCGCTCGGCACGATCTTCGGGCCCTGGCTGTTCCTCATGGGCCTGGCCGGCGTTCTGGTCACCGTGTCCGGCCTGCTGTTCGAGTACTACGTGGGCATCAACCGCACCCAGGCGCAGACCCTGTCGGCGCTGGAGGCTGCGGGGGAGCGCCCCACCAGCCCTCACAAGTGGCTCGGCGACTGACCCGCTGACGTCCACCTACGAAGGTCGGTCCCCCG
>JALYNK010000099.1 GCA_030773235.1 Actinomycetota bacterium
GTGGAGGCCTGGGCGCAGCCGGCACGGGCGGCGACGCGCCGTCGGCCAGATCCGGGGACGCTCCTGCAGGCACGGGCGGCAGCACGCCGCCGGCCGGCGGCAGCGGCCAGCCGGACGGACCGGTCAGCCCGAGCGGGGGAGCGTCGCCCGAGCAGGTGCTCTGACAGACGCTTCACCAGCGCGCCCTTGAGCGCCCGGTCGGGGGAATCGCCCCGCCGGGACTGCGGTTCAATGAGTCGCCGACCCGATACATGGCCCCCGGTCCCAACACAGTCGCTACGAGCGACGCACCGCCGTGAGGCGACCTGACGGGGAGGCACGCGAGAGCCGCTCCGGGCGACCGGAGCGGCTCTCGCGCTGAGAGCACTGGCCCGGCCGCCGGTGGCCGTCCCGACACGGTGTGCCCGGACCGCCGCCGCCTGCCCCGCGACCGCTCGCGGGCGACCACCCCCACCACCTCGACCCGACCGCAGACCTCGACTGCTCAGGAGCCGCGTGACCACGGAGCGCCCGCCCCGCCTGCGTCCGCTGCCGCCGCACGTCGTCGACGCGGTGCGCGATCCCACTCCGCCGGTGTCGGAGGCGGCGCTGCTCGACCGGCTGGAGCAGGCGCTGCGTGCCCTGCCGGCGGCGGAGCGCGCCGCCGTCGTCGCCGCGGTGGGCTACGGCGAGGGGGCGGTCGGCGCGGCGATGGAGGTCGAGCTCGACCCCGAGCAGGCCGAGGCGCTGGCCCGCAGCGGGCTGCAGCTGCTGCGCGCCGCGGTGCTCGACCCGCCCGAGTAGCGGCGCGGTCGAGCGGCAGGCGTCAGCTGAGCAGCGTGTCGTCCGGCGGCGGCTCGACGACCGCGGTGTCCTCGGGCAGCGGCACGCGCGCCGGCGGCTCCACCCGACGCAGCCCGGCGGCGCTGGCCTGCGCGGCCAGCTCGCTGCCCGGCTCCGCGAAACCGGGCATCCACCGCGCCATCTCCTCGCGGAACGCTGCCTCGCCCCCCAGCTGGCAGAGCACACCGATCGTGCCGGTGGTGACGCGGTGGATGAGCAGGTACGCCGGCGGCAGGTTCAGCTGCCGCCCGAGTTGAGCCGCGGGAGAGCGTGGGTCGCCGAGGCGCACCGCCTGCGCCCGCAGCCACTCGCGGGTGAACCGGAACCGCTCGACGGCGACCGGCTCCAGCAGCGGCAGCACGTAGTCGAGCACGCCCTGGGCGTCGACCTCGATGGTCGGCTTGACGAAACCCTCCTCCCGCAGCGCCGCCAGCACCTCGTCCGCGCGGCCCTGCAGCGCGAGCCGGGCCAGCCGCCCGATCGGCTCGGGCGCCCCGTCGGGCAGCCGGTTGACCGCACCGAAGTCGATGACGCCGAGCCGACCGTCGGGCAGCAGCCGGAAGTTGCCGGGGTGCGGGTCGGCGTGCAGCAGCCCGGCGAGGACCGGCCCGCTGAACAGGAAGCGCGCCACGAGCAGCGCCGCCCGGTCGCGCTCCTGGGCCGAGCCGTCCCGGATGACCGCCGACAGCGGCACCCCGTCCATCCACTCGGTGACGAGGACGCGCTCGCCGCCGGCGACGACGTCCGGAACGCGGATCTCCGGGTCGTCCTCGTAGGCCGCCGCGAACGCCGCCTGGCTCTCGGCCTCCAGGCGGTAGTCCAGCTCCTCGGTGACCCGTGCCGTCAGCTCGGCGAGCAGCGGCTTGAGCTCCAGTCCTGGTGCGAGCGTCGACAGCATCCGGGCGACCCGCCCCAGCTGCTTGAGGTCGCCCAGCAGAGCAGGGCCGGCTCCGGGGTACTGGACCTTCACGGCCACGTCGCGTCCGTCGCGCCACACGGCGCGGTGCACCTGCCCGATGCTCGCCGCGGCAGCGGGGTGGTCGTCGAACTCCCGGAAGTCCGCCCGCCACTGCGGCCCCAGCTCCTCCGTGAGGACGCGGTGCACGGTCGCGGCGGGCAGCGCCGGTGCGGCGTCCTGCAAGCGGGTCAGCGCCGCGCGGTACGGAGCGGCGAGGTCCTCCGGCAGCGCGGCCTCGAACACGCTGAGCGCCTGCCCGAACTTCATCGCGCCGCCCTTGAGCTGCCCGAGCACCTGGAACAGCTGCTCGGCCGTCCGCTGCTGCAGCTCGGCCGCGACCGCCTCGGCCGGCTTGCCGCCGATCCGCTTGCCGAGCCCCAGGGTGGCTCGGCCGGCCACGCCGAGCGGCAGGCTCGCGAGCTTGGCGGAGCGGGCGACCGCGCGGCGGGGGATGTCGGACACCCGACCAGTCTGGGGGGCGCGCCCTCCTGCTGCCGGGCGGGGCGGTCGGCGTGTCCGTCGCGGACGGTGCGGCCGCCCCGTCAGCCGGCGGCGGGCCAGCGGCACGAGCAGGCCGGGTGCCGCTCCCAGGTGCGGCGGCGCCACCGCCAGTCGGGCAGCGCCAGCTCCAGAGACCCGCCGACCGAGGCCGGGGTGCTCCCGTCGAGCAGCGCGAGGACCTGCAGCGCCGCCTGCGCGGCCACCGCGGCGGCCAGCGTCGCGTCACACGCGCCGGGACCCTGCGGTGCGCCCACCTGCTGCGCCAGCAGCGCCGGCCAGTCGGGGTCGCGGTCGCTGCGCTCCAGGTCGAGGCAGTGCAGGCAGGCGCTGGTGCCGGGCAGGACCAGCGGGCCGACCACGCCCACGGTCTCGTGCACCGCCACCCGCAGGTGCGGTACGCCGCTGTCGAGCAGAGCGCGCCCGGCCCGGTCGTCGCGCTGCGGTGAGGTGAGCACGACCAGCGACGGGCGCGCCACGAATCCGCTGCGCGTCGACGGCGCGAGAGCCCGCAGCCGCTCCCGCGCGGCGTCCGCCCGCCGTCGGCCGACGTCCTCGGGCTGCAGCCCACCGACCCCGGCGTCCTCCGCCCGGGCCACGCCGTCGTCCACGACGTCCACGGTGCCGACACCGGCGCAGGCGAGCAGGCCGGCCAGCGGCGCGCCGATCCGCGCCGCGCCGACAACCACGACCGCGGCCTGGTCGCGGCGGCGCAGCGCGGTCAGCCCCGCACCGCCGTGCAGCAGCCCCAGCGACGCGACGTCGCCGGCCAGCCGGTCCCGCTCGGCGACGGTCAGGCGCGGTGGCCAGCGGTCCCGGGCGTCGACGAGGGCACCGGCACGCTGCAGCAGGCGGACCAGCTCGGTGGCGCGCTCCGCGTCGCACCCGGCGCCCACCGCGTCGCGCAGGACGCCGGCGAGGTCGCGGGTGCCGTCGAGCAGCGCGAGCACGGCGCGGTCGCGCGGGTGGAGACCGGTCAGCACGACGGCTCGACCCTCGGCCTCGCCGAGCTGCAGGGTCTGCTCGTCGCGCCACAGCGGGCGACGGGCGGGGGACAGGACAGGACGCACGAGCACCTCCGGGTTCGCGCCGGACGCTGCCACCCGCCGAGCGCGTCGGGGAGCACGTCCACAGCTCACGCCTGCTCGTCCACAGTTCGGGCGGGCGGACGTCTCGGCGCTCGCGGCGCCGCAGGTCCGGACTGTCGGTGCCGCGTGCTGCAGTGCGGTCATGAGCTCATGGCAGAGGGTGGAGGAGCAGGCGCCCGAGCTGGCGGCCGCGGTTCGGCGGCGGTTCGTCGCGCACCCGCACCTGACGATGGCCACCTTGCGGCGCGACGGCTCCCCGCGGATCAGCGGGACGGAGGTGGTCTTCCAGGGCGCCGACCTGTGGGTCGCCGGCATGCCGGGCTCGCGGAAGCTCGCCGACCTGCGCCGGGACGGCCGGGTCGCCGTGCACAGCGGCACCGACGACCCCCCGGGGTGGACCGGCGACGGCAAGGTGGCCGGTCGCGCCGTCGAGGTCGCGGAGGGCCGGGAGCGCGACGACGTCGCCCGTGCGCTGGGCCAGGAGCCCCCGGGGGGCTTCGAGCTGTTCCGCATCGACGTGCAGGAGGTCGTGCACGTGTTCCTCGGTGAGCCGGCCGACCACCTCGTCATCGAGTCGTGGCACGAGGGGCGGGGTGTGGAGCGGGTGGAGCGCCGGTGACGGGGCCGGCTGTCCGGGAGTGGTGTCAGGCCTTGCCGAGGATGCGGTTCATCTTGGTCCCGCAGATCGGACAGGGCCCCTGGGCCATGCGGCGGCCGGACTCGCTCGTGCGCACCTCGCCCTCGAAGTCGCGCTTCTCCTTGCACTTCACGCAGTAGCCGTTGTAGGTGTCGGCCATCGGGAGCTCCTTGGCAGAGGCGGACGAGCGGTGCGGGGCGCGTACCGGAGGGCCGGCTGCCCCTGATCGCGCGGAGACTATCGGCGGCGCTCGCCCGCGAGCCGTTGCCGCTCGGACCGGCGCGTCGGGCGGCGACGGGACGACCGGTCACGCCGAGCCGTCCGGACCGGCCGGAGTGTGCGGCGGATAGCGTGCCCGCCCGGTCGATCACACCGGGAGCCCGCATGCCCGCTCCGCTCCGCGTCGAGCGCCTGTCGGGGCCCGACGCCGGGATCGTCCTGCTGACCCTCGACCTCCCCGAGGTCCGCAACGCCATGCGCGACGACCTCACGGCTGCCTGGGCTGACGCGGTCACCTCGCTGCGCCGCGACCGCTCGGTGCGCTGTGTCGTCGTCACCGGCGCGGGGCGCGCCTTCTGCTCCGGAGGAGACGTCACGTGGCTCGCCTCCGAGCCCGACGCGACGGTCGCGGCGCTGCGCGACCGGATGCTGCCGTTCTACGAGACCTGGCTGTCGCTCGGCGAGCTCGACGTCCCGTCCGTCGCCGCGGTGAACGGTCCCGCCGTCGGTGCTGGTGCGACCCTCGCGCTGTCCTGCGACATCCGGTACGCGGGGACGTCCGCGCGCTTCTCCGTCCCGTTCGCGCAGCTCGGGCTCCATGCCGGCATGGCGACGACGTGGCTGCTGCCCGAGGTCGTCGGTCTCGCCGCCGCACGCGAGCTGCTGCTCACGGGCCGGGCGTGCGACGCCGACGAGATGCGCCGCCTCGGCCTCGTCACGGAGGTCTTCGACGACGACCACCTCCTGCAGCGGACGCTGGAGCGGGCCCGCCTCGTGGCCGCGGGGGCGCCCGTCGCGCAGCGCCTGCACAAGGCCGCGCTCGCGCGGGGCGGACACGGGAGCTTCGCCGACGCGCTGCGCTGGGAGTCGGTCGTGCAGCCCGTGACGCTGGCGACGCGCGACCTGCAGGAAGGACTGCGGGCGCGCGCCGAGCGCCGGCCGGCGGAGTTCACCGGCGAGTAGCGGTCGCGCAGCAGCGGGAGCAGTGCGGTACGACGAGCGCCGCGGGGCATGCGGAACCCTCGGGCTCCGGGCCACGCGCCTTCCCCTTGCGCACGGTCCGGAGGTCCCGAGGGTTCCGGTGCCGCGACGCTAGGCACCCTCGGGCAGGGGGTCAACGGCGCCTGTGGACCGCGGTGTGGGCAGGGTGGGGACGGGTGGGCGTGTCGCTGTGGTGGACCTTGTCCACGGCCTGTGCACAGCGGTGTGGACGATCGCTCCCCGCCCTCTTGACCTGCGACAACCCGTTCGACAGGTGTGCAGGACACATTCTCCACCGCGGCTCGGGCACGTCGTCCAGGCCCGCGGCGCGCCGCGCGCACGCAGCGGGACAGCGCGAGGACCACGGACAGCCCCGGGCCGGAGCGGGCGGGTCGAGGCGGAGCGCGCGCGGGTGCGGCGGTCAGACGGGGGAGCCGGGCGGGTCGTCCCGCCCGTCGCCGTCCAGCGCGCGCCCGGCATCCGGACCCTGCGCCGCCGTCCGGACCCTGGTCGCCGTCCGCTCAGGGCCCACCGTGCGACCCCTGCTCGCCGTCCGTCGGCGGGTCGTCGCCGTGCACCGCGTCGTCGCCGTGCACCGCGTCGTCGCCGTGCACCGCGTCGTCGTCGAGCCGCCCGTCGAAGTCCTTGTCCAGCGCGGCGAGGCCCGCGTCCCAGTCGGTCCCGCCGGTCGCGACGAACGCGTCGGGGTCCTCGAGGTCGCTCGGACCGGGCAGCAGGTCCGGGTGGGCCCACAGCGCGTCGCGTCCCTCGACGCCGCGCGCCTCGGCGACCGAGGCCCACAGCGCTGCGGCCTCCCGCAGCCGGCGCGGGCGCAGCTGCAGCCCCACGAGCGCCGCGAACGTCTGCTCCGCCGGTCCACCGGTCGCCCGACGGCGCCGCAGGGTCTCGCGG
>JALYNK010000100.1 GCA_030773235.1 Actinomycetota bacterium
GCGCGGCACCGTGGCGGTGGTCGCCGCGGGCACGTCCGACGGGCCGGTCGCCGCCGAGGCCGCGCTCACGGCCCGGGTGCACGGCGCGGCGGTCGAGCGGGTCGACGACGTCGGCGTTGCGGGGCTGCACCGCCTGCTCGCCGCCCGGCCGGTGCTGGACCGCGCGGACTGCGTCGTTGTCGTCGCCGGCATGGAGGGCGCGCTGCCGAGCGTCGTCGGCGGGCTCGTCGGCACGCCGCTCGTCGCCGTCCCCACCAGCGTCGGGTACGGCGCGGCGCTCGGCGGGCTCGCGGCGCTGCTCGGCATGCTCACCAGCTGCGCGTCCGGGGTCGTCGTCGTCAACATCGACAACGGCTTCAGCGCCGGAGTGCACGCCGCCCGAGTAGCGCGCCGCGCGTCCCCCCGCCCGTGATCGGCTGGCTCGACTGCAGCGCCGGCGCCAGCGGCGACATGCTCCTCGGGGCTCTCGTCGACGCCGGCGCGCCGCTGGCCGAGCTGCAGAGCGCGGTGGACGCCGTCGGGGTCGAGCCGGTACGGCTGCGCGCCGAGCCGGTCGAGCGCGGCGGGATCGGCGCGCTCCGCGTCCACGTCGACGTCGACGTCACCGAGCGGGCCACCCCCCGGACCTGGGCGGACGTCCGGGGGCTGCTCGAGCGGGCCGCGCTGTCCGAGGCCGTCCGCACGACGGCGCTCGGCGTGTTCGCGCGGCTGGCCGCGGCGGAGGGGGCGGTCCACCGCGTTCCGCCGGAGTCCGTGCACTTCCACGAGGTCGGCGGGCTCGACGCGGTGGCCGACGTGGTCGGTGCGGCGGCCGGCGTCGCCGCCCTGGGACTTCCGGCGCTGTCCGCCTCACCGGTGGCCGTGGGGTCCGGGACGACCCGCGGCGCGCACGGCCCGCTGCCCGTCCCGGCCCCCGCCGTCCTCGCGCTGCTGCGCGGGGCCCCGGTGCTCGCCGGGCCCGTACCGCACGAGAGCACCACCCCCACCGGGGCGGCGCTGCTCGCGCAGCTCGTGACGTCGTGGGGACCGCTGCCGGCGATCGTGCTCGACCGGGTCGGCACGGGCGCCGGCGGCCGGGACCCGGCCGAGGCGGCGAACGTCGTGCGCCTCGTCCTCGGCGAGCCGGCCACCGACGGGCCGGAGGGGTCCGTCCTGCTGGAGACCAACGTCGACGACCTCGACCCGCGGCTGTGGCCGGACGTGCTCGCCGAGCTGCTCCGGCAGGGGGCGCAGGACGCCTGGCTCACGCCCGTGGTCATGAAGAAGGGCCGTCCCGCGCACGTGCTGTCAGTGCTGGCCGGTCCGGAGCGGCTCGCCGCCCTGCGCCGCACCGTGTTCCTGCGCACGAGCACGCTCGGCGTCCGCGAGCACCCCGTGGCCCGCGAAGTGCTCGCCCGGCGCACCGACACCGTGCTCGTGGACGGTCGGCCCGTGCGCGTCAAGCACGGCCTGCTCGGCGGCGAGGTGGTCAACAGCGCTCCCGAGTGGGAGGACGTCGCGGCTGCGGCCGCCGCCCTGGGCCGACCGCCGAAGCAGGTGCTGGCCGAGGCGGTCGCGCATGCGGTCCTGACGCACCGCGACCCGCCCTCCCCGGAGGGAGAGCGGGTCGGGGACGTACCTGAGCGCTAGGAGCAGGACTTACCTGTTGCGGTCGTTGACCCCGTCGCCCTCGACCTCGATCTGCTCCTTGCGGACCTCCTCGGAGATCTGCTGCTGCTCGGTCACGGTGGCCTTGTCCAGGCGCACCCGCTCGACCGGCACGGTCTCCTTGTCGACGACCGCACGCTCCTCGGTGAGCGTGACCTCGTGCTCCTCCTCCGACAGCGCCGGGCCGTCGTAGGCCTGCGAGGCGTTGGCGTCGGTGATCGGCTCGCGCTCGACCCGGACCTCCTCGCGGCTCACGGGCACGGTGCGGGTCTCGGTCTCGCTCGTGATGAACTTGCGCAGCCGGGCCCGGCCCGTCTCGCGCTGCTCGGTGCCGACCCGCAGGCGCTCCTCGGAACGCGTCATCGCGTCGTCGGTGGTGGGGCCGCTCGTGTCGCGGCCCACGGTGCCCCGCGCGTCGTCGTCGCGGTCACGCCCGGAGAACGCCGCGCCGGCACCGGTGGCGGCACCCGTGCCCGCGCCCGACGTCGTGGTCTCGCCGACCCCGGTGGGGCCGGTCGGCTCGGTGTTGCCGACGCCGAGGTCGTACGGCGACTCGCCGCTCGTCGTCGTGGTCCCGGCCGCGGTCCCACCGCCGCCGCCCACGGTCGTCACGTCGCGGTCGTTGCCACCGCTGGTGCCGGTGCTCGTCCCGCCGCTGCCGAGCCCGTAGTGCGCGTAGAGGCGCTCCTCCTCCTCGGGCGACAGCTCGGCGTCGGGGTCGATGTTGGGAGCGTCGTTGACCAGGCTCTTGTCGTAGGGCACCTGCACCTGCTCGCCGCTGAGCGTGGCGTCCTGCAGCGGCACGAAGTGCGTCTTGGTGCCGAACATCCCCGTCTGCACGGTGGCGAACGTGGGCTCGCCGTCCTCGCGGTCCGCGTACAGGGTGTCGATCTTGCCCAGCTTCTCCCCACCAGGGCCGATCATGGTCTTGCCGGACAGCTGCCGGGCCTGCTCGAGGGTGATCATGCAGTCTCCAAGGGGTCTCTCTCGATTGCGGTGCTGCATGCCCTGCCCGCCGTCGGCGTTGCGAACACGCGAGCCGCATCGGCGCCTGGGCTGAGTTGCGGATCGCACCACAGCCGCAGCACCCTCAGGTCCGCGCCTGTTACAGCGAGGCGCAGCCGGGAAGGGTCGGCGCGCGCGGTTCTGCGCCCGCTCCGACCGATTCCGGACACACCTGCACGACACCGGCAGGCCAGGCCGCCGGGCTCTCCCGAGGACGTGACCATGACCCCGCCCGTCTCCAGCGTGCCCACCCTCCCTGTCTCGACCGGCCCTGTCTCGACCGGCCCCGTCTCGACCGGCTCGCGCTCTGCTGCACGGGTCCCGGACCGCGCGCTGGCCGACCTGCTGCTCGACGCTCTCGACGCCGCGGGAGCGCCGGGCGGAGCTCCCGAGACCCTCGGGGCGCTCGCCACTGCGCGGCCCGTCGACCGGCGCGACCGGTTCCTCACCCTGCTGGCGATCTACGACCTGCACACCGCGCCGATCGAGACGCTCGGCGAGCGCGTGCGCTGCCAGGGCGCCCCCGAGGTGGCGGCGCTCAAGCAGCGGCTCGAGCAGGAGTGGCTCGGCGAGCTCGACGAGGCGTGGTCCGAGGCCGGCACGCTGTCGGACGCCGACGACGTCGAGCGCGTGGTCCACGCCATGCGGGCCATCGCGGCCCGTGACCGGCTGCCCGCGGCGTACCGCTGGCTGGCCAAGCAGGCGGGCTGGTCCGAGGTCGTCGACTTCCTCGCCCTCGAGGGCGGGCCCGACGGCGGCTTCGACGACCTCGTGGCCGTCTGCCAGGTCGGCCTGCGCGGCAGCGCCAAGCTCGAGCTCGGCAAGAACTACTGGGACGAGATGGGGCAGGGCGACGCGGCCGGGGTCCACACCGTGCTGCACGACGACCTCGTCGCCGCCGTCGACATGCCGCGGATCCCGCGCGAGGAGCAGCCCGTCGAGGCGCTCGAGCGGGCTGCGCTGGCCGGCCTGCTCGCCACCAACCGCTGGCTGCAGCCCGAGATGATCGGGGCGCTGGGTCTGCTCGAGCTGCAGGCCGGGCCGCGCTGCCGGCTGGTGCTGCAGGCCTTCGACCGGCTCGGTGCGCCGCAGGGCGCGTACCCCTTCTACGTCGAGCACGCCGAGGTCGACCCGATCCACGGCAAGGACTGGATGGAGAAGGCGGTCGTGCCGCTCGTGGCCGAGCGGCCCGAGTGGGGCCCGCGCATCGTCAAGGGCGCCTGGTGGCGCTCGACGATCAACCTGCGCTTCTTCGAGTCGCTGCGCGCGCAGCTCGTCGGCGAGCGGAGCGCGGCGGCCTGACCTGCTCGTGCTGGCGCGCCAGCATGGTGCGGTGACTCCCGCTCCTCGCCACCGCGTGACGTCGGAGGTGGGGCGGCTGCGCAGCGTGCTGCTGCACCGCCCCGGGCCCGAGCTGCAGCGGCTCACCCCGCGCAACAGCGCGGACCTGCTCTTCGACGGCCTGCCCTGGGTGGCGCGCGCGCAGGACGAGCACGACGCGTTCGCGGCGGCGCTGCGGGAGCGGGGCGTCGAGGTGCTGCACCTGCTCGACCTGCTCGTGGAGACGCTCGACGAGCCTACGGCGCGGGCCGCGGTGGTGGACGCCGCGGTCGCGCCGGCCCAGGTCGGGCCGTTGCTCGCCGAGACCCTGCACGCCTGGCTGCTCGACCTGGCCAGCAGCGACCTCGCCGCGGTCCTCACCGGCGGGTTGACCCACGAGGAGCTCCCGCGCACCGGCGCGGAGGGGGTCGTCGCCCGGCTCACCCGCCGCGCGGAGTTCGTCGTGCCGCCGCTGCCGAACCTGCTGTTCACCCGCGACTCGTCGGTGTGGGTGGGCGACCACGTGGCGGTGACCAGCCCGTCGATGCGCGCGCGGCGGCGGGAGGCGAGCCTCACCGGCGCGGTCTACCGCTCGCACCCCCGCTTCGCCGGCACGCCTCTGCTCTACGGCGGCGGCAGCGAGGCGTGGTTCGAGGGCGGCGACGTGCTCGTGCTCGCCGACCGGGTCCTCGCCGTCGGCGTGGGGCAGCGCACGACCCCGGCGGGCCTCGAGGCGTTCGCGCTGCGGGCGTTCGCCGAGGGGGTCGCAACAACGGTGCTCGCCGTGCCCATCGCGCAGGAGCGCGCCACGATGCACCTCGACACCGTGTGCACGATGGTCGACGTCGACGCGGTGGTGATGTTCCCGGCGGTCGCCGACACGCTGGTGGCGTACCCGATCGCGCCGGACGGGCCGGGGCTGCGCGTGCACGGGCCGGCGCCGTTCCTGCGCGCCGCGGCGGACGCGATGGGCCTCGACCGGCTGCGGCTCGTCGACACCGGCCTCGACCCGGTCACCGCCGAGCGGGAGCAGTGGGACGACGGCAACAACACGCTCGCGCTCGCTCCCGGCCTCGTCGTGGCGTACGAGCGCAACACGGAGACGAACGCGCGGCTCGAGGCGGCGGGCATCGAGGTGGTGGCCGTCGCCGGCAGCGAGCTGGGCAGCGGTCGAGGCGGGCCGCGGTGCATGAGCTGCCCGCTGCTGCGCGACCCGGTGGCGGCGGCGGCGCTGTCGGCGGCCTCTGTCGGCACCTGACCGCGGGCGGGGTCAGGCGGGGGCGTCGGCGCCGGTGGAGAGGGCGCGGCAGGACGCCGTGCCGGCGGGCAGGTCGGCCCAGACGGCGGTGCCCGGATCGGCGGGAGCGCTGCCCCACTGGTCGCTGAGCAGGTCGACGAGCGCGAGACCCCGACCGCCCTCGGCCTCGTCGGACGCGGGCCGGACGCGACCCACGGGCCCGGTGCCGCCGTCGACGACCTCGATCCGCAGGCTGCCGGCGGTGCAGTCCCAGCGGGCCAGGAGCTGGCCCGAGGGCAGGGCGAGGCCGTGCCGCACGGCGTTGCCGATCAGCTCGGACAGGACGAGAGCGGCGGCGTCGACGAGGTGCTCCGGGAGACCGTGCGCGCGCAGGTCGCTGCGCAGCTCCCTGCGCACCACGGAGGCGCTCGCCGGCTCGTGGGGCACTGTCACGCTGCGCACGGGCTCGGCACCTCCTCCACGGCTGCGGGACGTAACAGCACTGTGCCCGGGGAGCAACTCGACGAACCCGGATGCGCAGAGTGACGGGGCCGACGGGCACGTCCGCTGCTGCTGGGGCATGCTCCGCGCGTGCGGGTAGCGGTCGTGGGCGCCGGGATCTCGGGCGCCGCGTGCGCACGGGCGCTGCAGGCGGGCGGGGTGGCGGTCGACGTGCTCAACCGGGGTCGTCGCCCGGGCGGTCGGCTGGCCTCGCGGCAGCTGTCCGGACGCGTCGTCGACCTGGGGGCGGCGTACCTCACCGCGCAGGAGCCGCGCTTCGCCGCGGTGGTGGCCGACTGGACCCGGCGCGGGCTCGCCCGGGAGTGGACGGACACGTTCGCCACCGCGAGCCCGGCGGGGCTGGGTCCCGCG
>JALYNK010000101.1 GCA_030773235.1 Actinomycetota bacterium
GACGAGCGGCTCCCCCCGGTCGAGCAGCCGCCGCACGCCGCGCTCGCCGATCCGGCCGTACGACATCGTCTCCACCTCCAGACCGGGCACGAGCGCCTTGACCGCGAGCGCGTCCCCGGCCGACGGCTGCACGTCGACGAGCACGTCGAAGCCCTCGGCGGCGAGCGCGCCCGTGACGTGCCCGCACAGGTCGGCGGGCGACGCGGTGGGCAGGTCGTGGAACGCCACGGCGGAGTGCCGCGACAGCACGGTGTCCTGCAGCAGCCCGACGAGCTCCGGCACCGGCATCCGAGCCCACGCGAGCATCGCGGACAGCGCTCGGTCCTCCTCGACGAGCCGCTCCGGCGGGTGCCCGGACAGCCAGTCGTCGAGGTAGCCGGGCGGCGTCACCGACCGGACGACGTCGAGCGGCCCGTGCATGAAGGCCTTGCGGCTGCGCGCCGCGGCGAACTCGTGCAGCGCCTTGCGGACGGCCGCCTCCCGGTCGGGGTGGACCGCCTCGCCGCACGCGGTCGCCATGACCGGCGTGGGCTCGGAGCCGTCGCGGCTGCAGCCGACCGCGTACACGTCGGCCATCCCGAAGTCGGTGGTGGCGAGCTTGACGAGCACGTCGAGACCAGCGGTCCGCAGCCGGTCGAGCAGCGCGAGCGTCTCGGGATCGCGCACCCCGGTCAGGTCGATGACGACCCCGCGGTCCATCGCCCGGAACGCCGTGGCGTTGCCGTCGCGCTGCAGCACCTCGAGCACGGCGTGCGCGGTGGCGTCGGCGGCCGAGAACGCTGCGCCCTGGCCGTTGGTGATGACGGTGGTGAGCCAGCCGCCGGGCGGCGGGTCGCCGGGCAGGTCGTCGGGGGCGGACGCGACGAGCTCGGCAGGCACGAGCACCTGCTCGCCGTTCCGCAGCCGGGTCATGGGCAGCCACTGCAGGACGCGGTCGTCGTCGTACGGGCTGCCGGCCTCGAGGCACAGCGTGCGGGGGTCCTGCACGCGGTCGGCGCCGCGGGCCTGCACGAGCTCGCGGTACGACGCCTGCACGCGCTCGCGCCCGGCGAGCGCCCGGGTCGACAGCGCCATCTCGGCCATCTCCCCGAGCGCACCGGTCCGCGCGGCCTCGGGCGAGGCGCCGTAGCCGAGGCCGCTGCCGCCGGGGTGCGCGGGGCTCGCCGGGAGGGCGGCGCTGTGCAGCGCGACGTCGAGGGGGTCGAGCCCGCGGACGCCGAACTCGCGGACCTGTCCCGCGGGGAACGACGCGAGATAGCGCTCGGCGGGCGTCACAGCTCGGCGAGCGGCACGGGCTCGGCGGCCGGCGGCCCGGACAGCAGCCGGTCCAGAAGGTGCACGACGTGGTCGGTCGTCACGCCCGTCACGCCCTCGAACGGCGTGAACACCGCGTCGAACGCGAGCGGCGACAGCACGTCGCGCAGCTCGCGCACCTCGCCGTGCGACAGCGGGATGCCGGCGTGGAAGGCCTTGTGCGCCGACAGCGCGATCGGGGTGGTGCCGTCCTCGGCGAAGTCGACCTTGAGCGAGTCGCCGCAGAACAGCACGCCGCGCCGGGAGTCGTGCAGCACGCAGTGGCCGTCGAAGTGCCCGCCGGTCCGGTGCATGGTCAGGTCCGGCGCGAGCTCCAGCCGGTCGTCGACGGGCCAGGTGACGCGGAACGCCTTGGTCCACTCCAGGTCGCGCACCCCGATCGCGACCACCGGTGGTTCGATCTGCTCCTGCACGCGCCACAGCGCGCCGTACCCGTGCACGTGGCTGCTGCCGAGCACGGCGAGCCCGCCGCGCCGGCGCAGCTCCTCGACGGCGTCGTCGGAGTACCACGGCGCGCACTCGAAGCCGACCAGGCCGCGGTCGGTCTCGACAACCCAGCCGGAGCTGTCGAGGCCGAAGCGGGGCGTGGACAGGAACTGGTCGATCCCGGCCACGGGGCTGGGCTGCCACGAGCAGGTGACGAGCTCGTCGACCTGCTTGTCGGTGAGGAACTCGAAGCCGTCCGCCGGCAGCGCGTTGCGCACGTCCGCGCAGACCGGGCAGACGGTCGGGCCGGGCGCGGGCCAGCGCTGCCAGTGGCCGCAGTTCGTGCAGGCGTACGCGGGGAGGTCGGGCAGCAGCCCGCGGTACGGGTTGGTGCTGTACGTGTTCACCAGACGTCCTCGTGCGGTCGGGCCCGGGCCAGGGCCTCGAGCAGCAGGCGGTGCAGGCGCAGGTCGCGCGCCGGGTCGTACGGCCAGTCAGTGTCACCCGCCACCGCGGAGCTGAACGCGGCGAACTGCGCCGCGAACGGGCTTCCCGTCCCGAACGGCACGTCCACCGGCTCGGGGCGCAGCAGCGTGAGCGAGCCGCCGGCGGTCTGCCCCATCGTGTCGACGGCCACGGCGAGACCGCGGGTGCCGACCACCTCGAGCCGGCGGCGGGGCAGCGCGTCCGGGGTGTTGTACGCGACGTGCAGGTCGACGAGCACGCCGCTCGACGTCCGCCCGGCGAGCAGCGCCCCGTCGTCGACGGCGTAGTCCTGCACCCGGGTCTGGGTGAGCGCGGTGAGCACCTCGACGTCCTCGCCGAGCAGCACGCCGGCCAGGTCGAGGCCGTGGGGCGCGAGGTCGATCGCGGCGCCGCCCCCCGCCCGGGCGCGGTCGACCCGCCAGTTGTCGTGCGCCTGCCCGTCCGGCGACCAGTCCGCGGGCAGCCAGCAGCAGTAGACGATCCGGACCGCGGTGACCGTGCCGAGCTCGGGCAGCAATTCGCGCAGCCGGACGTGCGCGGGGTGCCAGCGCTGGTCGTACGCGGTGCCGAGCAGGACGCCGTCGCAGGCCCCCACCAGCGCCTCCGCGTCGGCGACGTCGGCGGCGAGCGGCTTCTCGACGAGCACGGCCCTGCCGGCGGCGGCCGCAGCCTCGACGA
Source organism: Actinomycetota bacterium (assembly GCA_030773235.1). Lineage (GTDB taxonomy): Bacteria > Actinomycetota > Actinomycetes > Mycobacteriales > SCTD01 > JALYNK01. Next base: position 2,905 of record JALYNK010000101.1, read on the forward strand.
GCGGGCGGTGCAGCGCGTTGGGCGCGGCGACGTAGACGGCGTCGAGACCGGGCGTGGCGAGGAACGCGGACAGGTCGGTCTCGCGGCGCGCGGCGACGGGCATCCGCTCCAGCGCGGCCGGCGACACGTCGTGCAGCGCCACGACCTCGGCGGCGGGGACCTGCTGCAGCGCAGGCAGGGCGTGGTCGCGGGCGACCCAGCCGCAGCCGGCGATCCCCCACCCGACCCGGCTCCGGGCCGCGGTCACCAGGCCTCCGGCAGGTCGACGAGGACCCGCCGCCGGGCGGCGTCCGCGGGCAGCGGGTCGGGCAGCCGGGGTGGCAGGTACGTCGAGCGCGGGCCGTACTCGGTCGCGTAGCGCTCGCTCGGCCAGCGCAGGGCGCCGTCGACGTAGAGCGGGTTGACGCGCAGCGGCGGCAGCGGCTCGCCGAGGTCGACCGGCGCGGGCGCGAGCCGGTCGCCGCAGACCAGGGCGACCGCCTCGCTCTGCTCCAGCGCCGCGGGCAGGGCGGGCACGGGCGGACGGTGCTCGAGCAGCGAGCGGGTGAGCTCGTCGTCGTCGTACAGCAGGTCGGTGCCGAGCAGCCCGGCGTACTCCGCGGCGGGCAGGGGTTCGCCGGACGACAGCCGGTCGGCCACGTGCGCGTGCCCCACGACGACGGTCCCGCCACACCCGGCGAGTGCGCGCAGCGCGGCCGCGGCTGCGGGCTTGTCGCGCAGGAAGTAGAAGGCGTCGTGGCACAGCACATACGCGGGTCGTCGCGCGGGGAGGTCGAGCACCTGCGTGACGTCGGCGCAGACGTACCGGGCCGCCGGGCAGACGAAGCGCTGCGCGAGCCAGAGCTTGGCCCACACGACGTCGACCCCGAGCAGGTCGGTGCAGCCGCGGCGCTGGAGCTCGCGCAGGAAGTGGCCGGTGCCGCAGGCCACCTCCACGACCGGCCGGGCGCCGGGCCAGTGCTGCTGCAGCAGCGCGAGGCCGGACAGGTACGTGGGGTCGGACCAGCGGTGGGCGAAGTAGTCGCCGACCCGGCCCAGGCGGAGCAGGTCCATCGCCTCGCGCAGCGTCCGCGCGCGCACGACCTGCGCCAGCTGCTCCGGCGGCGGCGGCGCCTCGGTCCACCAGTCGTCGCTGTCGGCGAGCAGCGCGACCCGCGCGGCGGCGACGTCGCCGGCGGCGAGCAGCCCGCTCACCCGCTCGCGCAGGTCGTCGCGCCCGCGGCGCAGGTACGGGATGCCGTCGACGACCGGCGCGCCGGTCACGTGCTCCGGGAGGGGGCCGGTCACAACCCGGCGGCGGCGAGCACGGCGTGGTGGAAGGACTGCACCGGGCCGGCGTGCACGAGCTCGAGGTCGTCGAGCGCCTGGCTCGCGGTGAACGCGGCGGCGCGGGCATGGTGGTGCACCTGCAGCACCCGGTCGAGGACGTCGGCGGCGTGGAACGCCTGCGACGCGGGCGCAGCGGCGTCGTCGCGCAGCGGCAGGACCGCCCGCAGCCGGTCGGCGAGCGGATCCGGCAGCGCGGCGAGCTCCCGGCGCTCCAGCTCGGCCATCACGCGCGGGAGGTGGTCGCCGAGCAGGACCTCGCCGGCGAACCCGGCGTCCGGGAGCGCGACGTTGTGCAGGTGGTGGGCGAGGCCGACGAGGAACGGCGTCACCGGGTCCGCGCCGACGAGCGGCGAGACGAGCACGCCGTACACCGCGACGGTGAGGCAGTGGTCGCCGTGGCTCTCCGGCGGCTCGACGAGGACACGCGGTCGGCCGGGGCAGGTCGCTCCGGCGCGGGGCTGCCGGTTGAGCACCTCGGCGAGCGCGGGCGCGGCCGAGGCGGGGCGCACCAGCGGCAGTGCGGTCCGCAGCGCGGCCGCGAGCTCCTGGTCGAGCGGCCCGGCAACCTCGTCGAAGCCGCGCTGGAGAACGTCGAGCGCCTCGGCGACGGACAGCCCGGCACCGCGCAGGACGCCGAGGTCGATGCCGGCGAGCCGGGCCCGCGCGACGGCGGCCGCGGTCTCGGAGAGCGCGACCGGTTCGGGGTCCTCCCCCTCGGCGAGCCGCGCCCAGGCCCGGGTGAACGCCTGCTCCGCCAGCGACCCCGGCGCCGCGGCGACCCGGACGCGCTTGGCGTCGCCGATCTCGCGCAGCAGCGGCTCGAGCTCAGCGAGCTCGTCCAGGCGGGCGGGCGACGGGGCGCGTACGGCGCCGCCCGGGCCGGAGCGCTCGGCGGTCGGTGCCGTCGCCGTCGCCGTCACGCCGAGGACGAGGAGGACGGGGAGGACGCGGAGGACGAGGGCGCGCCGGTCCCGATCCAGTCGAGCAGCTCGCGCTCCTGGCGGTGCATCGCGTGCTCGGGCGTGCTGCCGTCGGCCGTCATCGGCGCCTTGAAGAACCAGCCGAGGTGCCGCTGCACCCCGCCCTGGCCGCGCTGCTGCGCGAGGTCGAGCAGCCGCGCGATCTCGATCGCGAGCGGCGCCGCGAGGATCGAGTCGCGGCACTGGAAGTCGACCTTGATCTGCATGCGCTGGCCGAGGAACCCGACGAGGTCGATCGCGTCCCAGGCCTCCTTGGCGTCGCCGCGGGGCCGGTAGTAGTCGATGCGCACGACGTGGTCCTCGACGGGGTAGCCGAGGATCGAGTCGAGCACCGTGCCCTTGGTCTGCAGCTTGCTCTGCAGCGACGCGGGGTCGTCGAGCGCGAGGCCGTCCCGGTTGCCGAGGATGTTGGTCGAGTACCAGCCCTCGACGCGCAGCGCCCGGCTGCGGAACGCCGGGGCGAGCACCGTCTTCATCATCGTCTGGCCGGTCTTGCCGTCCTTGCCGGCGACCGGGACGCCGCGCCGCTCGGCGAGCTGGACCAGCGCGGGGACGTCGGCCGCCAGCGACGGGGTGAAGTTGCCGTAGCCGACGCCCTCGCTGATCGCGGCGTACGCGTAGACCATCGCCGGGGTGATGGCCGGGTCGTCGGCGTCGAGGCCCTGCTCGAACGCCTCAGGGGTCTGCAGGCAGGCCGCGGCCGGGTCCGGCCAGCGCTCGGTGGAGGCCAGGTTGACGAGCACCAGCCCGTCGAGGGCCTGCTCGTCGCGGAAGCGGCGCAGATCGGCGCGGACGGCGTCAGCCTGCGCGCGCCGGCCCCGCGCGACGACGACGTTGCCGCCCGTCACGTTGCGGCAGAACTCCTC
>JALYNK010000102.1 GCA_030773235.1 Actinomycetota bacterium
GCCGGGCCGCACAGGTGGGCGTACCGCCCCGAGGAGCGGCCGGCCGAGGACGAGACGTACGCCGTCGTCTTCACCTCCGGCACGACCGGCCGGCCCAAGGCCGCGCAGGTCGTGCACCGGTGCTCGGTGCACAGCGGCATGAGCTACCAGCGGCTGCTGCAGCTGCGGCCGGGCGAGACGACCGCCGTGCTCTTCCCGCTCTACTACATCTCGGCGATGCACGCGCACGTGCTGCCGGCGTTCCTCGCCGGCGCGACGTGCGTCCTCGTCGACCCGTCGTCGCCGCGGGAGTACGTCGAGCTGCTGCGCAGGCACGAGGTCTCCTGGGCGTACGCCGTGCCGAGCTGGTGGCGCCTGTGTCTGCGCGTGCCGGAGTTCCGCGACCTGCCGCAGCTCACCCGGCTGGCCGCCGGCGGCGCGCCGTTCCCCGGCGACCTCGTCGGCGCGCTCCGTGAGCGGCTGCCCGGCGCGCGGCTGCACGACGTGTACGGCCTCTCGGAGACCCACTCCCCCGGCTGCATCGCCACCGACGGCGACCTGCGCGAGTGGCCGGGCTCGGTGGGCCGGCCGCTGCCGTGCCTGGAGGCACGCGTCGTCGCCGACGACGGCGCCGTCCTGCCGCCCGGCGAACCCGGCGCGCTGCAGCTGCGCGGCTCGCTCGTCACCACCGGGTACGCGCACGACCCGGCGGCCACCGCGGCCGCGGTCCGGGACGGCTGGTTCGACACCGGCGACGTCGCCCGGATCGACGCCGACGGCTCCGTGACGGTGCTGGACCGCGCCAAGGACATGATCAACCGGGGCGGAACGAAGATCTTCTCCGCGGAGGTGGAGGAGCTGCTCCGCCGGCACCCCGCGGTCGAGGACGCGGCGGTCGTCGGCCTCCCCGATCCGCTGGCGGGCGAGGCCGTCGCGGCGTACGTCGTGGCCTCCGCAGCGCTCACGCCCGGCGAGGTCCGGTCGTGGGTGCGCGAGCAGATGGCCGAGCACGCGGTGCCCAAGGTCGTGGAGCTCGTCGACGCGCTGCCCCGCAACGCCGTCGGCAAGACCGACAAGCCCGCGCTGCGCGCCCGGCTCCTCCTCCCGCACCGCGATCAGAGAGTCGTCGCCCGCGACACGCCGGGCGGGGCGTGCGACTCCGTCCTCGGCGCGGAGGCGGGCGCCCGTCAGGACGCAGCGGGGACGACGCGAGCGTGAGCACCCTGACCGACCGGCTGCCCGGCGGCGCCGACCCCGACGCGCTCTACGAGGCCTTCACGTCCTGGGTCACCGAGCGCGGCATCACGCTCTACCCGGCGCAGGAGGAGGCGCTCATCGAGGTGTTCAGCGGCGCGAACGTCGTGCTGAGCACCCCGACCGGCTCCGGCAAGAGCCTCGTGGCGGTCGGAGCGCACTTCGCCGCGATGGCCCGTGGGGAGCAGAGCTGGTACACCGCGCCGCTCAAGGCGCTGGTGAGCGAGAAGTTCTTCGCGCTCGTCGACGTGTTCGGCGCCGCTGCGGTGGGGCTCGCCACGGGTGACGCCAGCGTCAACTCCGGGGCACCGGTCGTCTGCGCGACGTCCGAGGTGCTCGCCAACCTCGCGCTGCGCGAGGGCGAGCAGGCGCGGGTGCGCCAGGTCGTCATGGACGAGTTCCACTTCTACGCCGACCCCGACCGCGGCTGGGCCTGGCAGGTGCCGCTTCTGGAGCTCCCGCAGGCGCAGTTCGTGCTGATGTCCGCCACCCTCGGCGACGTCAGCCGCCTTGCGGAGCAGCTGTCGACGCGCACCGGGCGCGACACCGCGACCGTGACGAGCGTCGAGCGGCCGGTGCCGCTCTACCCGTCGTACGTCACCACGCCGGTGCACGAGACCGTCGAGGGGCTGCTCGCCGGCGGCCAGGCCCCCGTGTACGTCGTGCATCCCACCCAGGCCGGCGCGGTCGAGCACGCGCAGGCGCTCATGAGCATCAACGTCTGCACGCGCGAGGAGAAGGACGCGATCGCCGAGCGGATCGGGTCGTTCCGCTTCTCCACCGGGTTCGGCCGGACGCTGTCGCGCCTGGTGCGGCACGGCATCGGCGTGCACCACGCCGGGATGCTCCCGAAGTACCGCCGGCTCGTGGAGGTCCTGGCGCAGGCGGGACTGCTCAAGGTGGTGTGCGGCACCGACACGCTCGGCGTCGGCATCAACGTGCCGATCCGCACCGTGCTGTTCACGAGCCTCACGAAGTTCGACGGCACGAAGGTGCGCCACCTCAAGGCGCGCGAGTTCGCGCAGATCGCCGGACGCGCGGGGCGGGCGGGTTACGACATCGCCGGCGGCGTCGTGGTACAGGCGCCCGAGCACGACGTCGAGAACGCGCGGCGGCTGGCCAAGGCGGGCGACGACCCGAAGAAGCGCCGGCGCGTGGAGCGCAAGAAGGCGCCCGAGGGGTTCGTGTCGTGGGGCGAGCCGACGTTCACCCGGCTGGTCGGCGCCGAGCCCGAGCCGCTGACCAGCTCGTTCCGGGTGACCCACGCGATGCTGCTCAACGTCGCGCACCGACCGGGCGACTTCTTCGCGCACGTGCGCCGGCTGCTGCTCGACAACGACGAGCCGCGGCCCCGCCAGCGCCAGCTCGTCCGGCAGGCGATCGCCATCTACCGCTCGCTGCTCGCCGGCGGGGTGGTCGAGCGGCTGCCCGAGCCGGACGCCGAGGGCCGCACGGTGCGGGTGACGGTCGACCTGCAGGCCGACTTCGCCCTCAACCAGCCGCTCGCGACCTTCGCGCTCGCCGCGCTGGACCTGCTCGACCAGCAGGCGCCGACGTACGCGCTCGACGTGCTGTCGGTGCTTGAGGCCACGCTCGACGACCCGCGGCAGGTGCTCATGGCGCAGCGCGACCGCGCCCGCGGGGAAGCGGTGGCGCAGATGAAGGCCGACGGGATCGAGTACGAGGAGCGCATGACGCTGCTCGAGGACGTCACGTGGCCGAAGCCGCTGGAGGAGCTGCTGGAGACGGCGTACGACGCCTACCGGCGGGGCCACCCGTGGGTGCTCGACCACCGGCTGTCGCCCAAGGCGGTCGCGCGCGACCTGTTCGAGCGCTCGATGACCTTCGCCGAGTACGTGTCGTACTACGGCCTCGCCCGCTCCGAGGGGCTGCTGCTGCGCTACCTCGCCGACGCGTACCGCACGCTGCGGCAGACGGTGCCCGACGCGGCGCGCACGGAGGAGCTCGACGACCTCGAGGAGTGGCTGGGCGAGCTGGTGCGCCAGGTCGACTCGAGCCTGCTCGAGGAGTGGGAGCAGCTCGCGCAGGGCGTCGAGGCCGGCGCCCGGGCGCCCGAGGTGGAGGCGCCGCCGCGGCCGGTCACGGGCAACCGCCGGGCGTTCCGGGTGCTGGTGCGCAACGCGCTGTGGCGCCGCATCGTGCTGGTGGCCCGGCGGCGTGCGGACCTGCTCACCGAGCTCGACCCGGACGTCGACTGGCCGGCGGCGCTGGAGGCGTACTCCGCCGACCACGACACGGTCGGCACCGGCCCGGACGCGCGCGGGCCCGCGCTGTTCCAGGTCGAGGAGCGGCCGGACCGGTGGGCGGTGCGCCAGGTGCTCGACGACCCGGCCGGCGACCGGGACTGGTCGCTGACGGCCGAGGTCGACCTGGCGGCGAGCGACGCCGAGGGCACCGCTGTCGTGCACGTCCTCGGGCTCGACCGCCTGGACGCCCTGGCCTGAGCGCGGCCGCGCGGCCGACCGAGTCGCCTGCTCCCCGCTCAGCGTGGCGCACCCGGGTCGACCGCCCCGAGCAGGCAGGCCAGCGCGTCCAGGTCGGCCTCGAGGAGCGCTCGTTGCGGCGACCATGTCACGTGGACGACGGACGGCTCCTCCGGCGGCTGGTCCACGGGTCGGGGTGCGCCGCAGGCAGCAGACGCGCGGGGACGCCAGCACCGATCAGCTCGCGCTGACGTCAGCGTGGCATGATGCAGCGGTGCCGACCGCTGCTGCGCTGTTCGAGGACGAGCTGGTGCGGGTGCTGGCCGAGCCGCTGCGCGCCACGATCGTGCGGGCGCTGGCGAGCGAGCAGCTGTGCACGTGTCACCTGGTGGAGCTGACCGGCGCCCGACAGACCAACGTCTCCAACCACCTGCGGGTGATGCGCGACGCCGGGGTGGTCGAGGCGATGCCGGCGGGCCGCTACACGTACTACCGGCTGCGACCGGAGGTGCTGGACCGGCTGGCCGGGCAGTTCCGGGAGCTGGCCGTGGGCGCACGAGCGGCGCAGGCGGTGCGCCGCCCGTGCGACTGATCCGCCGGGCGGCCGCCGAGCTGATCGGCACCGCGTTCCTGGTCGCCACCGTCGTCGGATCGGGCATCGCGGCGCAGACGCTGTCGCCGGGTGACGTCGGGCTGCAGCTGCTGGAGAACAGCCTGGTCACCGGCGCCGTGCTGGTGGCGCTCGTCCTGGCGCTGCAGCCGGTGTCCGCGGCGTTCAACCCGGTGGTGACCCTGGTCGAGCGAGCGCTCGGCGCGCTCGGCACCGCCGAGGCGGCACTGCTCGTCGCCGCACAGGTCGCCGGCGGGGTGCTGGGGACGGTCGTCGCCAACCTGATGTTCGAGCTGCCCGCCGTGACGCTGTCCGACCGCACGCGCACCGGGACGGGGCTGTGGCTGGGCGAGGTGGTGGCCACGCTCGGCCTGGTCGTCGTCGTGTTCGGGGTCGTGCGCTCCGGCCGCGGCCCGCTGGTGGCGTTCGCGGTCGGCGGTTACATCACCGCCGCGTACTGGTTCACCAGCTCCACCAGCTTCGCCAACCCCGCGGTGACCGCCGCCCGCGCACTGTCGGACACCTCCACCGGGATCGCTCCGGGCTCGGTGGGCGGGTTCGTCGCCGCTCAGCTGCTCGGCGGTGCGCTGGCGTACGGGTTGGTCCGCCTGCTGTACCCGGAGGCGGCCGCGGTCGCCGCGCACCTGACCGCCGCGCCGCCCGCGCGGCTGGCCGAGGAGGGCCCATGACCGATCCCCCTGTCGTGCTGTTCGCCTGCGTGCACAACTCCGGCCGGTCGGTCGCCGCCCGCGTGCTCACCGAGCACTACGCCCGCGGCGCGGTCCAGGCCCGCTCCGCCGGCTCGGCGCCCAAGGCCGCCGTCAACCCGGTGGTGGCCCAGGTGCTCGCCGAACGCGGCCTGTCCACCGCCGCCGAGACCCCCACCCGGCTGGACGTCGACACCGTGAGCGCCGCCGACGTCGTCGTCACGATGGGCTGCGGCGAGACCTGCCCGGTGTTCCCCGGCAAGCGCTACGAGGACTGGCCGGTCGACGACCCCGCCGGACAGAACCCCGAGACGGTGCGTCGCATCGTCGACGACGTCGATACCCGCGTACGCGCCCTGCTGAGCGAGCTCGACGTGTCGCTCTGAGCGTCGAGCAGGTGCTGCCCGTGCCCTGGAGGCTGCTGGACGTGGCCGTGCGGAACACGTGCCGAGCACCCCGAGTGGCAGGTCACCGAGCGCCGCTGCCTGTCCGACAGCTCCCTCGCCTGCTCCGGCCCGCACCCGACGAGCCCGAGGAGGCGCAACCGGCCCTGATCAGCTCGTGAACCACCCCGCAGGGTCCGTGGGACCAGCGGACGCCTGGCAGGAGCCGCGGCGCATCGGGCGGACGCAGAACAGACAGGTTCTCGCGAGCGCGGCGACCGCGACGAGCAGGTACTCCACGTCAGGCCTACTGCGCCGATGTGCTGCCGTCGCGCTGCGCGGCGCGCAACTGGTCGATCTCCGCGCGCATCCGGGTCAGCTCGACCGAGGCGTCCTGCTGCGGCGCGGGAGCGTTCTTCCTCCCCCGCAGCATGATCCACATCATGGCGCCCATGCCCACCGGGCAGGCCAGCACCGCCAGCCCGTACAACAGCTCCGACATCCCGCGCTCCTCGTCGTCGTACGGTCCCTCGGCCGGTCGGCCGAGGTGCCTTCGCGTGTCCGTGTCAGCGACCGGTCGGGCCGGTGCCCTCGCCCATCAGCTCGTGCATGCGCTGCATGTCGGCGGGAGTCGAGGCGGTGGAGGGTGCGGCGTCGGCGGTGGCCGGCGCACCGAGGGCGGTGACGAGC